>DATJQB010000001.1:0-9670 GCA_035506075.1 Bacteroidota bacterium
CGATTGAGTATCCGAGTCCGGTGCTCTCTTCAGCATCAATACCATTGGTTCACCCTGAAACCCCTGAACCTTCATGGAGATGGAATCGCTCATGAACGTACATTGATGACTGATGTTCATGTCGTTCACGTTAACGTCGAAGGAAAACGAGGTGCCCTTGACCTTTCCATTGCTGATTGGCATTTCTCCCATTTGACCGACAACTGCGCCGGTGAGGGAATCTCCAACCACTTTGAACTTAAACGTCAATTCGAAAGGGCCATTCGGGCCCTGCATTTCCCCTTTCCATTTTCCGTCGATGCCCTGGGCCTGGCCGATGGCCGCGGCCAGCAATGCTATCGTGCAGATACTGAAAAGACGTGACATGGTGGCTCCTTTTGTGGTGTGTGAGTGTGGTGAATGTTGTAGCCTCGATCAATCCTTGGTCGCTTCGTAATGCCCTTCAATTGCCTTCCGACAGTTGCCTGAACAGTGATGGATCGAACTCTTCCAATCCGGTGATGCTGTAGAGATGGTTCGCGGTGATCCACGGCAGCCAGAACCGGTGTCCTCCAACGCCGCGGCCGAATCCCCCCGGACCCATGCGCCATCCTTCCTGCTGCCATCCGACGCCCTTCATGTCGTACTGCCGTCCGGGAAGAGCGACCATGGATTTCGTGTCGTGCAACAGGACGCGCGCCACGTCGAGATAATGCGTGTCAGCGGTAAACTTGTAGAGCTTTGCATACGACGTCACTGCCCAATCCAGGTACTCATCCGCACTCCCTGCGACGCGTGCCGTGATCCCCTGAACTCCGACGGTCGACACGCCTATCTTCCAATGGAGATGCGCGTTGTCCGCGTCGACAGGCATCGGCAGGTTCCAGATCCATATCCAGCTTTCAGCGTAGTCAGCCGCCCCCTTCGCCCGTTCCAGCCATTTCGATTCCTTCGTCGACTCATAGAGACTCAGGTATGCTTCCATGCTCAGCATCCCCGCCTCTTTGTCGGTGATATTCGGGTTGTCGCTCGCGCCGCCGACATAGAAACCGCGGCTTCCGTAATTTGTCCAGATATATTCTGCCGCGTTGACCGCTGCAACACGATACTTTGGATCGCCGGTCTCTTGAGACATCATGACAAGCAACGGCACGGGAGCGTAGCTCGTTGTTCCCGTCGACTCGGCAACTTCGCTGCTCCCCGCCTTCCACCGACGGGGGAACGATCCATCTTCTCGTTGTTGCAGGATCAGCCAATCCACATACGACTTGACCCAGTTGAGCCACTCCGGATGGGGGCGGCCCAGAGCCTGCTCGCGGCGATATGCCCGGACCAGGACACGCATATCTTCCGAGGCGTTCCGCAACCATGGGGCAAGCCATTCCTGATGATCTCCGGTCCACGTTTTCCCCGTAGCAAGATCGTATCCCGTCGCCTGAAGCGGCACCGAATGAAGCGCATCGATCATCGATGAGATGATGGCAAGTCCGATCGTTCGCATATTTTTCCCCCGCACCGTGCTGTCGCGGTCCCCTTCGCGCAGCAACTGGTCGGCGCATTCGATGTTCTTGCTCACGAAGCCCATCGCGATCATCGTCCAGTTCCACTGGAGTTGGTTCGTGTCAAAAGTCGCGATCGCAAAAGGAATTCCCGTGCGTCCATCGATCGTCGCGGCAACATTTGCCAGCTGATCGGTAAGAACCCGGCGCACTTGGCCGACATCGATCGGAACAACCGCCGGCTTCAATGCATTCCATGCCCATCGCCACGAGTTTCGGGTGACAACTCGAAAAGGCTCGTTGACCCCGAATCTAATGCTGAGCGTGTAGCCGTCCGTGAACCCGTCGGCAATCGGATGGAAACGCCGGAACCGTCGTGGCTGGACCGAGGAGTTGGGTCCGAACGGGTAGATACTCATCGTGCCGGGGTACTGAAATCCGAATTCAATAGGATGGTCGTTATTCTGCCACGCCCCCATCGATCCGAACTGAAATCTCCCATCGGTCATCACGGCGCGCGAAAGCCTCGTCTCTGCGACCGTCGATTCTCCCCGCGGTGAAGGATCGAGGATTGTCACCGAGGAACCGTTCGCGAACGAGAGCGCAAAAAGGGGAGCCGGGAGAATATCCTCGCGCATCAGGAACTGCCGGGCCGCGTAGTTCAGCGTGCCGCCGGGGGAGCGGTCGCCGTCGTACGTGGGGTCTCCATAGAGCGCCCCGGGAGCGAGACAATTGACGTCGGACCAGCGTACGGAAGAATCGACCATGAAAACGATCGACGAGTTGAATCCGCCGGGAGCGCTTCCCGCCACTGCCACTTTCCGGTTTATTGAAACAATCGCCCCCTTCATACTCCATCGATCTTCCACGCGGAAGACCACGCTATCGCCGTAGGCGCATTCACCGCGGCCGACGATACCGGAGTCTGTTCGCTGTATTGTCGTGTATCCGGCCGCAAGATCGCGAATATTCTCTTCCGTTTGAAAGACCTGGATCCGCACCGGTTTCGGCTGCAGGATGCGCGGAGATGCAGCTCCGGCGATCTCGATGCCCCACCCGGTTTCTCCGGCGCGGACGAATGAGACCGTAGCTCCGGTCTCCAGGCGTCCGAGGTCGAGTCGATCGACTTGCTGTGCGGATGCGGCCGATACCGTCACGGAAAACAGTAAGAGGATAGATCTACCAAACATCGTCAGATCCCGATTTTCAGAAACATCCTTCGGCATGACCGGAGCGAATCAATGACCCTGGGAGAGTTGTCGGTACAGGATCGGATCGAACTCCTCCAACGCCGTAATACCGTGAAGATGATTGACGGAAATCCACGGCAGCCAGGTTCGGTGCGCGCCGATTCCTCTGATATCGGGGCCCATCCGCCAATGTTCCTGCTGCCAACCGGGGCCGAGGAGGTCGTACGTTCGCCCCGGCAAGGCCAGCATCGATTTGGTATCGTGCAACAGGACGCGCGCGACGTCCAGGTCGTGCGGGTCGTTGGAATACTTGTAGAGCCTGGCGTAGGATGCCACAGCCCAATCAAGGTACTCATCGACGCCGCCGGCGACATTCGACCCAATTCCGTTCACGCCCACGGTAGGAACGCCGGGCTTCCATCCCAGGTCGGAAGGATTGGCCCCCAGCGGCATGGGGACATTCCATATCCAGATCCAGCTTTCGGTGTAACTTCCTGCCGTCTCGGCTCGCTGGAGCCACCTGGGATCCTTCGTGTTTTCGTAGAGAGCCAGGAACGCTTCGAGTGAGAGCATCCCGGACTCTTTATCCGCGATGCCTCCGCCGGTCGCTCCGAGGTAAACGCATTGGCTGCCGAAGTTCGTCCAGATATATTCGCCGGCGGCGATCGCCGAGCTGAGATATTTCTTCTCGCCGGTCTCCTCACTGATCCTTACCAGCAAGGGGACGGGGCTGTAGCTGGTAACGCCTGAGGTTCCTCTGACGACGCCGGTCCCGCCCTGCCACGTCTCGGGAAAGGACCCGTCCTGACGCTGCTGCGTCAGCAGAAAGTCGGCGTACGCCCTGGCCCAGTCAAGCCACTTCGGGTGCAGGCGGCCAAGAGCGCGCTCACGCCGGAACATATCCACGACGGTGCGCATATCTTCGGACAGCGCCCGGAGTGAAAACGAGGGCTCGCCCCTGACAGCGCTGGCTTTGCCTGTCCGAATATCGAAGCCTTCCCCGGCGGGCGGAGACATCGGCACGATACGGATGAGACTCTCGATGATCGTCATGCCGAGTTTCCGCATTCTCCGACCGCGCACAGTCGAATCCCGGTCGCTCTCCTGCAGCAGCTGGTCCGCAACCTCGACGTTCTTGCCGCAGAATCCCATCATGATTTTCGGCCACAGCTCAAGCTCGGCCGCCTTGGGATCCATATCGATTCCCACCGTCATGGCCCATTTAGCCAGATCCTCATTGTCTTTGATCCGGCGTTCCTGATCACCCGGCGGGCCGTTTGGCATGCGAAAGATTCGCAACATAAGAGGGGGGCGATACGATCCGGGCCTTCCTGATACGGCATCGATGACGAACGGAACGCCGGCCCTGTCCTCCACCGTGAGAACGCGATCCGCGAGATGATCGGTCAACGTGCGCCGAACGACTTCCACATCCACCGACGTAACCCTGGGATTGAGACTCTGCCAGGCCCATCGCCACGACTCGCGCTCCATGTCACGAAACGATTCGCTCTTCCCAAAACGGAACCCCACCCGGTAAACCTGCGAAAATCCCGCTCTCAGCGGGTGGTAGCGGCGCCGCACCACGGGAGTCGGGTTCGACGCGGCTTCGCCGCCTCCGAAAAATCCGCCTGCGTATTCCTCCGTCGTGCCCGGCAGCCAGAAACCGATTTCCACTCCACCGTGAGACGCTTCGCGCGCACCGAGCGCACCGAACTGAAGGTGCTCATCGACCACCGGCGTGGCCGCGGGGGCGGAGCTTTCAGCCATGGTGGTCTCGCCGTTTGGGGCAAGGTCCAGCGCCGCCACCCAACTTCCGTCGCGGAAGACAACCCCGAAGAGCGGGGCGGAGAGATCGTCCTCTCGTATCGAAAACGTCTTCGCGCGGTAGTGCAGATCGCCGCCGGGCGCTGTGGGGCTCGTATGCGGCTCGCCGTAGAGCAGCCCGGGAGCGAAGTACTCCGACGCTTCCCATTTGATTGCGGAATCGGTCGAAAGTCGGATGGCGGAGGAGAATCCGGCACGCTCTTCCCCGCCGGCAACGTTCACATTGCGGCTGAGTGAAAGGACGGCCCCCGAGATGTGCCAACGATCCTCGATGTCGAAGAGGGCTTTGGGCCCGCCAGCCACCCTTCCCCTTGCCACGATCGTATCCCCGTTCTTTTCAACCGACTGATACGCCGCGGCGAGCTGCTGCAGCTCCCTCCCGCTTCGGAATATTTCCACCTGAGCGGGTTTGAGCTGAAACATCCGCGGAGCAGTGCCGCCAGAGATTTCAATGCCCCACTCACCCGTTCCGGTGCGGAGGAATGAAACCGTTGCTCCGTTTTCAAGTCGACCAACGTCCAGCCGATCGACATGCTGCGCGAACGCGGCCGATGCCGTCAAGGAAAACAGAAAGAAAATAGATCTACCAGACATCTCTATGTTCCATTTCTCAGGATCCTGCTTCAGGACGATCGCGACGATTCAATGACCCTCGGTCAGTTGTTGGTACAGGATCGGATCGAACTCCACGAGGGACGTGACATCATGAGAGTGATTGACGAAATTCCGCAGCGAACGGAATACCTTTGTACATCGCCGATCCGTCTTCAGGTTCTCCCTCCTGCAACCCTTGCTCAGCTCTATTCGCCGAAGGCTGTTGTGCTCAGCAATGCGCGGCGATCATCATTGCAGACCGACAGCAACGATTCTGTTCATCACACTAATCTTTTTTAGAATTGATCGCTGATTCTTCTGCCACAACATCATTAGAAAATGGACTCTCGGTATTTCCATGTACTGAAAACCGCTATGCTTCATCACCCATAACCATGTCACTTGACATTCCATCCTGTAACGTAAAGACGGGGCTGAGCACCATGGAGGTCGCCTGCATGGAAGCGACCTTCGATTGTCTTCGTCTCGCCGGGGAGAAGCGTGACATAATTCTCATTCCAGAATATGGGCAAAACATCTTCGTCGCTCTTTCCCTGTTTGACTGAAAGATAGGTCATGAATGCAAGCGTGGTCGTAGGATTTCGAATTGTCGCCTTGATAAGGTAATGATCTCCGCGGCTGATAAATTCGTGGCTCGTTTCCAACGCGACCTCCGGAAGCGCATTCAACTCCGTCAGGTTCGCATAAGAACTCTCCGTAGCGTGCCATGATGATTCCTTTTCATGGATTCTATCGGGCGTGGTCGAAAGCGCGTAGAAGTTCGAGCTCACCACGCTGCCGCGGCTGTACAACCGAAGGCTTAGGAAGTACGTCGGAGTGCCTGTATCGATCTGTGGACAAACGAGGACCTCATCCGAAGAATTCGCGGGAGCATCAATCTTCTTCCGGCTGAAGAACACCTTCTTCAGGTTGAAATCCATGACGTTCGATTCCAGCGTCAGATTGTTGCACGGTTGGAGCGTCGAATTCACGACGACGATGCCGTGGTCTGCGGGGTTATACACCACGTGAATCGGCTCACAGGCCTTCTGGGCACCGTAAAGAGCGCCGGTCGGATTGAGATAATAATCGTAAAGTTGCCACCAGACCTTCGGCCAAGCGGCATTGTACATCCACTGAATGACACCTGTTGACTTGAACTTCTTCGCTCCGAACGCTTCGAACATGGCACGCATCGCCTCATAATTCGTGAACTGGGCCTTCCGTTCGTAGTCGTACAAGTCAGTTGGCTTCCCAAGCCTCATATCAATAGCGCTATCGTATTTCGGCAAACCCCGGTATTCACCGATTGAAGAGTGATAATACCACTCTCCGTTGATTGGCCACAAAGAGTCGGGATCGAGCATCTTTTTCAACGAACTCAGAAGCGGCACTTGAGGGCCCGGCCCCGTTTCCGTGTTGAAACCGAATGCGCCGCCATGCGCAGTATCCGAGAACCAATAGACCGGCGGCTCATAGTCATAAGGCCCTCGCATCTTGACCGCTGAAGGTCCCGTAATCGTGCTTGCGTGATCGCCGGCGGAGCAAAGATACGGTCGCGTGGTATCATACCGACTCAAGATGTTCTGGTAGTCCTTTTCAAGTGCAGGCCTCGGATACTTGTCGCTTCCATAGAGCCACACAAAAATACTCGGGTGGTCTCGCAGCCACTTTATTTCGTCTTCGAACGATTCTGCGGCCGTCGTCATGTCCTTTGGGGATATAATGCATCCGTTCTCATCCTCCGCGTTGCCTCCCAGGAGATTCTTCCATTCCCATTGACAGCTTATGCCGGCCATGATGAGAATCCCTTTTTCATCGCAGAGATTGAAGATGTCGCCGCTTTCTCCCCAGAAGCCTTCCATCCTTATGGCGTTCAAATGCATATTGACCGCGTAGTCGATCTGTGCTTCGAGATTTTCCTTGTGCTGATCCAGGAAGATGCGGTCTGCCCAGCCGCCGCCGCGAATTAAAATCTTCTTCCCGTTGAGCAGGTAGCCACGGAAGCCTTCTTTATTGATGTAGTCATTGATCTGTCGTATTCCGAATTTGAAATCGGCAAAGTCCATCGCTGTGCCATCCTCCACGAACCTAAGATGAATCTCATAGAGGTTGGATTTCCCGAAATCGTGCGTCCACCAGAGTCGCGGGTTCTTGATTTCAAGCTGATGATAAACCTTCGGCGAGAACACGGCAACTTGTTTTTGAAGGGGTGACAAAGACACCATTTGAGAAAATGAGATGTTCCCGATTCGACCCGATAATTCCCCCTTCACATCATGGTCCGTCTTATTGACCAACTCCGCAGAAATTGTGAGCGAGGCTTCCTTCAACGTCGCAGTATCGACTTTTGAAGCAACAAATGGATTCTCGATTGCCACGTCACCGGTGATGTGGAGCTCGACTGGCCGCCACAGGCCCATATTGTGGTCTGGCGATCCGGGGTTCCAATCCACAAAGCCGACGGTAAGCGCCCCGGGTTCCGGTTTGTACACTTCGACAGCCAATGTATTCATGGCGCCGAAGTGCACATCGTTCGTGACATCGAACTCAAACTGCCGGAAAGCTCCGAAGACCGAACTGCTATCGGCGACCAATGTGCCATTGAGCCATATCTCGGCTTTGTAGATAATGCCGAGAAATCTGAGCGTTACATGATCATACCCCGCGGTTTTCTTTGGAAGAGAAAAAGTCGTTCGGTACCACCATGGCACATTGAATAGCGAATCCGGAATCTTGCTGAGATTTCTCCCTTGGAATGGGTTTTTGAATACGCTATCAGCCACCAGAGTCCCAAGTATTGTCGATGGCACAACAGCTTTGTACCACGTCTCCGGAACGAATGATTCCGTTGATATCGTATTTCCCGCGGAAGTGACAGAGTGAGAAGATTGGATTTGCCATCCGCTGCTCAAGTCTTTCACCCTTCCTCCCGATGGCGCGCTGTCCTTGTTGGAGACGGCGGCATCACATTGCTCCACCGCAACCATGATAAGTGTGGAGAACAGCACAATCAGTGCAACGACTCGCGCGGTTTTCATATGGATAGCCTCGTTTCTTTCGTATTTTCAGAACGTGAGACCGTCAAGCCGGGCGCGAAGTATCTTCGTCCGAACGACACGGCGCACCATGACCTTCGTTTGCACCGTGGTCGCAATTGACGATCAATGACTTCAGGTGCATTTTGTGTTAACGATGTCCGACCGGTGCTCCGCTCTTCCGCGATGGACCTTCAATGCCCGCTTCAGCGGGGGGAGTTCTCGTTCTCCGGAGGAGTGTACCGCCCGCCGGTTGTTCTGAACCAATCGAAATCGACGTATCCCCCGGGGTCTTTGGTCGGGTAGTTGAAAAGACAGAACTTGTTCCCGGTGAAAATCCTAAGGTTAAACCTCATGTGTAGTTCGTTGCCGATCCTCTTGTAGGATCGGTCGTCGAGGCTGTAGGCGAAAGAGGCCATGCCCGAACCGGTCGCCGTTTTGCCTCCGTAGTACGGCGCGGCACCCGATCCATGCATCGCGCTGGCGCGAAAATAGATCGTCGATCCCTCGACCGCCGATGAATCGACCGTCCCCCCGTTATTCACCATGACCACGTAGTTTTTCCCGCCGTGATTCGTGATTCCAACAAACGCATATGGATCCTGGAATACCGCCAAGCCCGAGATGTCGCCATCCTTCATATGTCCGAAATCCATTTTCGTGGTAGCGATTGTCGCGATTGTGTCGGAATAGTATGCAAACATTCTTTGCGTCAGGGTGTTCCGGGCTTTCGGCAGACTGTCGACGACCGCGACCGTTTTGAGTCTGATCCATCCGGGACGTTCGCTCAACGACCAGTGCGTCGGTTCGGGGTTGTGATTCCACGCCCATTGCATTCCAAGCGTTGTTTCCCCGAACTCGTCCGACGTCGGCAGATCTGTCGCCGGATACTCCCTGCCGACATTCGGTTTCCTGTGACGCACGACCGCTTTCCCATCGACCCCCGCCAACGGCCATTCATCCACCCAGTTGACCGGCTGCAACGACGGGAAGCGCCCGAACGGACCGCTGTCGACGAAGAGCATCGTCCACCATTCTCCGGCCGCCGTTTGAATCAGCGCTCCCTGATGGATGCCGTAATTTACGCCATGAGTCGTGTCCCGTATGACGACCCGCTCTTCGTAGGGTCCGTAAATGTTCTTCGAGCGGAACGCCGCCTGAAACCCATCCAGCCCGCCGTACGTGCAGTAGAGATAGTAGTATCCGTTGATCTTGTAGATGTGCGTTCCTTCAAGTCCGCGACGGATATCGCCGTTGAACACAAGAGAGTCGTTGCTCTTCGCGGCGAAGGTTGTATCCAGCTCCGTCATGTGGATGCTGTTGTAGCCGTGCGCAACGTAGATCCTTCCGTCGTCGTCGAAGAACAATCCGGGGTCGTAGAACCCTCTCGGCAATTTCCTTGCCTGCCACGGTCCTTCCGGCTTGTCCGCGGTGCACAGGAATCCTCCTTCGTCAAGGGTAATGAACAGGAGATAGAATTTCCCGTTGTGGTATTTCAGACTCGTGGCCCATTGACCATGACCGTACCGTTGACAGCCGTCGA
>DATJQB010000002.1:0-10992 GCA_035506075.1 Bacteroidota bacterium
GATCTACGGGGGCGAAGAGGCTTCGATGGAGAAAGCTGCGGCCATTGCAGAGAGCTACGGGCCCGACCTCATCGATATCAACTGCGGATGCTGGGTGAAGGATGTGGCTATGCGCGGTGCAGGAGCCGGATTGCTCCGCGATTTGCCGAAAATGGAGCGCATCGTCGCCAGCGTTGTCAGGAATGTGAAGATTCCCGTCACGGTGAAGACCCGTCTTGGATGGGACTCTGAAAGCATCAGGATTGTCGACGTTGCGAAAATGGTTGAGCAAACCGGCGCACTGGGCCTGACGATACACTGCAGGACCCGCTCTCAAGGGCACTCCGGGGATCCGGATTTCTCATGGATTCCGCAGGTCAAGGAGGCGGTTAAGATACCGATTTTCGTGAACGGCGGACTCGACAATCCCGTTAAGATTCGAGATGTGTTTGATACTTCAGGATGCGATGGCGTGATGATCGCTCGTGCCGCGATTAACAATCCCTGGATTTTCAGGGATGCCAGGCATTTCATGCAGACAGGGGAATTGTTACCGATCCCGTCGATCGATGAACGCGTGCGCGTGCTGATACAGCATCTCAATCTTTCGATCGAGCTCAAAGGGGAGCGTAAAGCTGTGATCGAATTCCGCAAATACTATGCAGGATACCTCAAGAGTCTCCCGAATGCGGCAAAGGTCCGGAGCGAACTTATGGCCTTCGTCGAGCGAAATCCCATCGTCGATCACATCAATAACTATATTGCCTGGCTGAAATCCACTGAACCCGTCGGCGTGGCACTGTAGCCTTTCATTCTTCCTCCATGGACAAAAAAAAGATCGCTTCCATTCTCGATGAGATGGGCACCCTCTTCGAATTAAAGGGGGAGAACCCATTCAAATGCCGCGCATTTCACAATGCAGCCCGGGTTGTTGAGGCGCTCACGGCTGATGTTACAGCATTGGTCGAGTCCGGCGAGATTCGTTCTGTCAAAGGAATTGGGGAACACCTGTCGATGGTCATCGGCGAACTCGTCCGAACAGGAAAGTCGAAAGAGTACGAAGAGGTAAAATCATCTCTGCCCGAGGGTCTGTTGCAGATGCTGCGTATTCCCGGCCTGGGGCCAAAGCGCATCAAGATTCTCTACGAAAAACTGAAGATCAAGTCGATCGAAGAGCTGAAGGCAGCCTGCGAAAACCACAGGCTTGGGAAACTCGACGGGTTTGGAGAAAAGACTGAGGAGAACATCCTCAACGGAATTGAGCAGATCGCGAAATCAAGCGACAAACACCTTTACCCTGTCGCACGTGACGCTGCAGACAGGATCCTCGGAGTCATCAAGAATCTGGACGAAGTGAAACGTTGCGAGGTGGCCGGGAGTCTGAGGCGAAAGAAGGAGATCATCGGCGACATTGATATCGTCGTCAGCGCTTCTTCGAAACACAGGAAGCGGATATTCGATGCTTTCGTTGGACACGAAGATGTCCAGAGCGTCATCGGGAAAGGCGATACGAAAGCGAGCGTCGTGCTGAACTCAGCTATTCATTGTGATCTCAGGATAGTTGACGATGGCGAATATCCATTCGCGCTGAACTATTTCACCGGCAGCAAGGAGCACAATGTTGAAATGCGCTCGAGGGCCCGGGACAATGGACTGAGTCTCAATGAATACGCATTCACGGCAATTGACGCCGCCAAAGGGAAAAAGAAAGCGGCGGTTCCGCGATGTAAATCGGAAGAGGAGATTTATCGGGCGCTCGGACTCTCGTACGTTCCCCCGGAACTCCGTGAAAGTATGGGTGAGATTGAGGCTGCTCAGAAGGGAAAGCTTCCTGAGCTTATCACAGAATCTGACATTCGGGGGACGTTCCACTGTCACACCAACTATAGCGACGGAGCCAATTCCCTTGAAGAAATGGCGGCAGCTGCAAAGGCGCTGGGCTGGCAGTATCTTGGGATTGCAGATCACAGCAAGGTTGCGGCGTACGCCGGGGGCCTCTCAGAGTCCAAAGTGAAGCAACAACAGAAGGCCATCGACGCACTCAATGCGAAACTTGGGAACTTCCGCATCTTCAAAGGGACCGAAGTGGACATTCTTGGCGACGGCTCGCTCGACTATCCGGATAAAGTGCTTTCGACATTTGATTACGTCGTCATTGCCATTCATAGCAAGTTCAAGATGAATGAAGCTGAAGCGACAAAGCGTATGATCAAAGCCCTCAAGAACAAATACGTCACATGTGTAGGGCATCCCACGGGCCGCCTCCTCTTGAGCAGGGAAGGGTATCCGATCAACATGATTGAAGTGATCAACGCTGCGTCCGATTTTGGGAAAGCGATTGAAATCAATTCCCATCCTTTTCGACTCGATCTTGACTGGCGATATGTGAAGTACGCGAAAGAGAAAAAGGTACCCATTTTCATCAATCCCGACGCGCACACAACGGAAGGGTTGAACGATGTGGCCTACGGCGTGGGCATCGCGCGAAAAGGTTGGCTTGAAGCCCGGGATGTCGTCAACGCGTGGGACATTAAGAAAGTGGCGGGATATCTCAATGTCACGCGATAGCAGGTTCTTCATGAAGATTGATTCTGGTCTCGAATAAAAGATCTGCTTTCTCTCCTCCATAGCGTCATAAGACAAAGGAGACAGAATGTCCCCCAGAGAAACGAAGGCGCAATTGATCGCACGGGCGAAGAAGCTCCGGGCGAGTCTTCACAAGTCATATCCGAATCCCAAAGTAGCACTTGACTTCCAAACACCTCTGCAGCTGCTGGTAGCGACTATTCTCTCGGCTCAATGCACGGATGTGCGGGTCAACAAGGTTACGCCGTCACTCTTCAAGAAATATCCCACGGCGAAACACCTTGCCAATGCGAAGCTGGAAGAGCTCGAGCAGGATATTCGCTCGACAGGATTCTACCACAACAAGGCAAAGAGCCTGATCGCGTGTTGTACATCGATTGTGCAGAAGCATGGGGGAGAAGTACCGAAGACAATGGAAGAACTTGTCGAACTGGGCGGGGTCGGACGGAAAACGGCCAATTGCGTGCTTGGGGGTGCGTATGGAATCAGTGTCGGAGTCGTCGTCGACACACATGTGCGAAGGGTGGCCCAACGGCTCGGCCTCTCAGTGTACGATGACCCTGAAAAGATCGAGCGAGACTTGATGGAACTCATCCCGCAGGATGATTGGTACACGTTCGGGAACATGCTTGTGTGGCACGGACGAAACGTGTGCGACGCGAGGAAACCGGATTGTCTCAATTGTCCCGTACAGAAACTCTGTCCTTCGGCTGAAGAATTCCTGAAATCGACAAAGTCCGCCGACAAGCCGCGACGAACAAAGGCATCTTGAATTTCGCAAGATGATTGGCCATCTTACCTTCCGTAAGCAAGTACCCGAAGGATGAAACCATGAACTATCAGGAAGCTCTCGACCTCACACACGAGTACACGAAGAACGAAGCCCTGCGTAAGCATATGTATGCTGTCGAGACTGCGATGCGCGCCTACGCGCGCAAGTTCGGAGAAGACGAAGAGAAGTGGGCAATCGTTGGGATCCTTCACGATTTCGATTATGAGATGTATCCGACTGCTCCTGATCACCCTTTGAAGGGGTCGGAGATTCTGAAAGAAAAGGGATACCCGGAGGATGTTCGCAGAGCGATCCTCGGTCACGCGACGTACTCGAACGTCCCACGTGACACCAGGATGGCGCAAGTGCTTTACGCATGCGACGAGCTTTGTGGATTCATAAGCGCCTGCTCGGTCGTGCGTCCCAACAAAATTGCAGACCTCGAGGTTTCCTCTGTGAAGAAGAAACTCAAAGACAAGGCGTTTGCCCGGAATGTGAGCAGGGAAGATATCCAGCAGGGGACTGCTGAACTTGGCATTCCCCTCGACGAACACATCAGGTTCGTCATCGAAGCAATGAAAAGCGATGCGGCGCGGCTGGGATTGGCCTGATCGTCGCGAACTCGATACCCAATTCAGCGCGCCAGATCATTCACTAAGCAGGAGTGTCCGAAGAGAAGAATGGAAGATCATTACGCAGAAATCTCGGTTCATCACCTCAAATCGCGGCTCGACGGGGGTGATGAACTTTTTTTACTGGATGTCCGTGAGCCGTACGAGTTCAAGATCGTCAATCTGAATGGTCATCTGATTCCACTGGGACAGTTACACACGAAGTATGAGGAGCTCGACAGAAGCCGCGAGATCATCGTGTACTGTCATCACGGTAATCGGAGTGCGTTTGCCGTCCAATTTCTGAAGAACCAGGGATTTGAACGAGTGTTGAATCTTGTGGGGGGGATCGATCAATGGTCGCGTGAGATCGATCCAAAACTTCCGCGGTACTAAACGAAACGGGGGGCAGATGGTCTGCCCCCCGTCTGTATTCCTCAACCAAGCTTTTCAAACCTTGCCTGGAAGAACCTCAGGTATTTGGGCTCGTACACCATCTTGAGCCCTTTCACCCCTGCCCGGGTTTCATAGACAGCTTCGACCGCTTCTGCCGTCACGTCGCAATGTGCCTGCGTGTAGACGCGCCGCGGGAACGTCAGCCTGACGAGTTCGAGCTTCGGATAGTAATGATCTCCCGTCTCCTTGCTTCGTCCGGCAGAAACGATACCCCGCTCCATTGCTCTGATTCCGGATTCGCGGTAGAGTTCGGCCGCCAGCGTTTGCGCCGGGAACTCGATCTGCTTTAAATGAGGGAGGAACCGCTTCGCGTCGAGGAAAATGGCGTGTCCTCCGACTGGCTCGACGATCGGGATGCCGATGCTGAGCAGTTTCTCGCCGACGTACTCCACCTGTCCTATCCTTGCGCGGATGTGATCCTCGTTGACCGCTTCCTCGATTCCTCTTGCCATCGCTTCCATATCCCGACCGGCCAGACCTCCGTACGTGTGCAGGCCTTCGTAGACAACCACCATATTGCGCGCTTCCTCAAACACTTCCCGCTCGTGCTCCTGCAGTGCAAGAAAACCTCCGATGTTGACAAGGAGATCTTTCTTCCCGCTCATCGTGCACCCGTCTGAATAGGAGCAGAACTCATGCAGGATCTCAGCGATGGTTTTGTTCTCGTAACCGGTTTCGCGTGTCTTGATGAAATAGGCGTTTTCGACAAGGCGCGTTGCATCGATGATCACCCTGATACCGTGCTTCTGGCAAAGCTGGCGCACCTGGCGCATGTTCGCCATCGAAACAGGCTGTCCGCCCGCCATGTTGACCGTTCCGGCAACGGAGATGTACGGAATCTTCTGAGCGCCAACTTTCTTGATGAGATCTTCCAGCTTCTGGAGGTCGACGTTGCCCTTGAACGGATGGTGGTTCGTGGGATCGTGCGCCTCATCGATGATCACATCGACGAATGTTCCGCCGGCCAGCTCCTGATGAAGACGCGTGGTGGTAAAGTACATATTCCCGGGGATGTAGTCCCCCGGCTTGATAAGGATTTTCGAAATCATGTGCTCGGCGCCGCGTCCCTGGTGCGTCGGGACGAGGTACTTGTAGCCGTAGTATTTCTGGACGTTCGCCTCGAGGTTGTAGAAGTTCTTGCTGCCAGCGTACGCTTCGTCGCCAATCATCATCCCAGCCCACTGATTATCGCTCATCGCGTTGGTACCGCTGTCGGTGAGGAGGTCGATATAAACATCCTCGGATTTCAGAAGGAAGGTGTTGAAGCCGGCATCGACGAGGGCCCGCTCGCGATCCTCGCGGCTTGTCATCTTCAGCAGCTCAACAGTTTTGATCTTGAACGGTTCGGCCCAGGATCGTTTTTTCAGTTTTTCCATAGTGACTACCAATCTCCGGCTGTTGATCGAAAGAGCATTTAGAGAATAGTAAATCAAAAATGGGCGAGATACAAGACGAGCTTCCCGAACTTGATCATCGTCTGGACCAAGTCCACGCACGCTTTCTTGCTTTTCTTCGCTTGTTGTTCTAACTTGTCGCCGATGATACCACAACCGACGCTATCGAAAATACGATCAATCTTCGGCTCGGACGGCTACCTTGATTCGACTGAAGACCGGATTTCTTATTCATACGATGGAACACCGCTCCTCAGACAACTTCCGGATGCTGTTGTCAGGCCAAAGGGAATCGAACAGATCTCGGCGCTTCTCAGACTCGCGAACGAGGAAGGGTTCGGCGTAGTCCCGCGGGGATCAGGCTCCGGATTAAGCGGCGGGTCCATTCCAGCCGAAAACTCGGTCGTTGTCCTGACCAACCATTGGGATAAGATCCTCGAAATCGACCAGAAAAACCTTTCCGCTTGGGTCCAACCCGGAGTGATCACGGCAAAGCTTCATTCCGCCGTCGAAGGGCTGGGGCTATTTTATCCTCCTGATCCCGGCAGTGCAGCCATTTGCACGATCGGAGGCAACGTCGCCGAGAACGCAGGCGGACTCCGCGGGTTGAAGTACGGTGTCACCAAAAACTATGTCCTGGGAATGGAAGTCATCCTTCCGGACGGGGAGGTCATCGTGACAGGAGGGAAGTCGGTGAAAGATGTCGCCGGCTACAGCCTGAAGGATTTCATGATCGGCTCGGAGGGGACGCTCGGGATCATCACTCGCGTGTTGCTTCGCTTGATTCCAAAGCCGCAATCAAGCCGGACGATGCTTGCATACTACAGCAAACTCACGGACTCGGCCGAAACAGTCTCCGACATCATAGCCTCAAAGATTACGCCTGCCGCTCTGGAGTTCCTCGACAACACAACGATCCGCAGTGTGGAAGAGTACGCTCATCTCGGGCTCCCGACTTCCATTGAGTCGCTCTTGCTTATCGAGGTGGACGGCCGAACTGCAGAAGTGGAAGAGGACGCGGCCAAGATTGTAGAAATCTGCAAGAGGCACGGCGCACTTGAAATCAAGATTGCAGCCGATGAATTGGAAGCTGTGAAGCTGCGCACGGCAAGGAAGGCCGCGTTTTCCGCCCTCGCCAGAGTGCGTCCGACAACGATCCTCGAAGACGCAACGGTTCCGCGCAGCGATGTTGCACCGATGCTCGATCGCATTAATGCCATCGCGGCCAGGCACAGCCTGACGTTCGGGAATTTTGGGCATGCGGGTGATGGAAACCTGCACCCAACGTGCCTCACAGATGAGCGGGACAAAGCAGAACTTCACCGCGCTGAGATTGCGTTCGATGAGATCTTCAGCGAAGCCGTTCGATTTGGCGGCACGATCACGGGCGAGCACGGAGTGGGGCTGGCAAAACTCAGGTTCCTCGAGAAAGCCGCTGGCGAACCTGCCATCGACATGATGCGAAAGATCAAGGCGGCCGTGGACCCCAACGCAATCCTTAACCCGGGAAAGATCTTTACGGTCAGGCCCAGGTGCGAGGGACCGCTGCCGAAGAACCGGGATCAGATAAAGAAGTTTGCTGATTCTGGAGCGTTCACTTGATCCGTGGCTAATCCTGTGCGCACATATCCGCAGGTCCCACGCCAGTCGGGCAGCTCCCTCATCGAGCAATTGATCGCGGGGAGAGACGCTAGTGGCGAAGTGGGTGTCGAGACTCTGAACATCGCAGGTCAACGCGTGCGGCGGTTTACTACCGAGTTCTGGACTTCGCGGCAGCGCCAGGCATCCTCGTTACACGAAATATCCTACCGTGCCTGTTTCAAACCCCAGCTTCCCCGCTTCTTCATCGAGAGCCTCACGAACCGAGACGACGTCGTCTTCGATCCTTTCATGGGGAGAGGGACAACCCTCATTGAGGCCGGATTGCTTGGCAGACATGGAGCCGGCAACGATGCCAATCCGCTGAGCCGCATCCTTACGCGGCCCAGGCTCACGCCGCCGACGTACGAAGAAGTGGAACAACGGTTGCAGGCCATCAGCTTTTCGGCACGCACGGCACCCCAGTTGGATCTGACGATGTTCTATCACCCGCGGACGGAGGCTGAGCTCCTTGCATTGCGCGGATACCTCGGCAAGAGGCGCTCGACGCGGAAGGAAGATTCCATTGATCGATGGATCCGTATGGTCGCCACCAGCCGGCTGACCGGACATTCAAGAGGATTTTTCTCTGTTTACACGCTTCCTCCGAACCAGGCGATGTCTGCCGAAAATCAGAAGAAGATCAATAAGCATCGCCGTCAACGCCCCGAGTACCGAGACGTCAAGGAATTGATCCTCAGAAAGACGAAGTCGCTTCTCCGTAATGTTTCGGCGGAGCAGCTCCAGGAACTTCGAAACGTTCACCAGCACTTTCGTCTTGTGACAGGCGACGCCGGCGGGCTGAAGGATTTGAAGGATCGTTCCATAAGGTTGACAGTCACTTCACCCCCTTTTCTTGATACAGTAAACTACGCCCAGGACAATTGGCTCCGCTGCTGGTTCAATGAGCTCGACTGGGAGCGGCTTGCATCGAAGATTGCTGTCGTTCGCTCCATCGAAGCCTGGACCGGGATCATGATGCGTGTCTTTCGCGAGCTGTACAGAGTCACGGCGACAGATGGAATTGTGGCATTTGAGGTGGGTGAGATCCGCAAAAGAAACCTGAACCTTGATGAATTCGTTGTACCTATAGGGTTGGGAATTGGATTTCGTTGTGTCGGAATATTGATCAACCAGCAGCGCTTTACGAAAACTTCAAATATCTGGGGGGTTCGTAACAACGCGGCGGGAACGAATACCAATCGGATCGTTCTGTTCCAAAAACCCGCGCGTTAAGGTTCTCATGATATCACGCGGCACTGAATAGCGGGGAGTTTAATTCCCAGCGCCCCCCTGAACTTGAGTACCAGGAATTGTATGAGTCATTCAGAATCCACAAGGTCTGCGTTTCACGGCGTCGATATCCCGGATTATGAGGTCCTGACCAATTGCATGCACTGCGGGTTGTGTCTGCCGACCTGTCCGACATACGCTCTGACAGGATTGGAGAAGTCATCGCCTCGCGGGAGAATCCGACTGATCAAAGCTGTCGCAGATGGCGAACTCCCGATCACGGAGAACTTCGTGAAGGAGATGAATTTTTGTCTCGATTGCCAGGCGTGCGAGACTGCCTGTCCGGCGGGAGTCAAATACGGTTCGCTTGTTGAGGCGGCGCGTGCCCAGATCTATCGGGGCGGGCACGAGGGATGGTTCTCCGATTTCATAAAGAAGTGGATGCTCGAGTGGGTATTTCTCAAGCAGGGGAGACTGAAGTTCATCGCGTGGTTCATGCGGCTGTATGACCGGTCGGGTATGAAATGGTTCTTGCAGAAGACCGGTCTGCTGCGTGTCATCTCGCCAAAACTTGACAGCGTCCAGCCTCTGAGCCCGTCGATCTCGACACGATTCAGCAGCGATGTACTGCCAGAGTTCATCTCTCCCGTCGGGCCTCCACGTTACAGAGTCGGGTTTCTCACGGGATGCATCATGGATGTCGCGTTTGCCGATGTGAACATTGACACGATCAACTTGCTGCTGCATCATGACTGTGCTGTCATCGTCCCTCAGGGACAGGCGTGTTGCGGATCCCTGCAGGCACACAATGGAAGCATCGACGCCGCACGTGAGATGGCGAAACAGAATATTGTATTGTTTGACCGGGATGACATTGATTATATCGTCCTCAATTCTGCCGGTTGCGGCGCATACATGAAGGAGTATGCGCATGTCTTCGCGGACGATCCGGAGTGGCGGGTTCGGGCAAGCCGCGTCTCCGCGAAAGTCAGAGACCTGACAGAGTTCCTCATGGAGACCGGTTACTGGCCCCAGAAACCCGGACGGGCTGTGTTCACCATGGAGGGACGATCTGATGTTTCATCTTCGGCTCCCGGTATCAAGGGAAAGAGGGTCAGCTACCACGATGCATGCCACCTCGTCCACACCCAGAAAATCAGTGTTCAACCTCGCCAGCTCCTGAAATCCATACCAGGTATTGTAATCACGGAACTGCCTGAATCCACGTGGTGCTGTGGCAGCGCAGGAATCTATAACGTGGTTCACTACGAAGACGCAATGAAACTTCTGGATCGGAAGATTGAGAATATCAAGACCGTGAATCCAGATATTATCGTAACTGGAAATCCTGGCTGTATGCTGCAGATCCAGCACGGGCTGAGTCAAGAAGGACTGAACGTCGAGCTCATGCATACAGCAACATTTCTCTGGAGGGCGTGTGAGCGCAGCTAAGGTCCATCGAGCCTATCTTTCGGGAGGAATGGAGTTTGCCAAAGGCGAGGGGATGGATTGGCGAAAGGACATGGATGCATGGTTACGCAACAATCTTCACCATGACGTCTACAATCCGAACGTAGAGAGCGACATCCTTCTGGCGCGCCTTCTTCCGGAAGGAGGTTTCCGGGAGCTCAAGAGCGCAAACATCGGCCGTTATACCGAGATCGTCAGGGAATTCGTGAAGAGCGACACTCACGAGATAGCGGAGCGGACGGACTACATCGTGTGCAACTGGGATGAAAGTGCTCAGCGGGGAGCAGGGACGAAAGGTGAACTAACGATGGCTCACTTCACGCACAAGCCTGTCTACATGGTCACAACCATGCCTCTGGTTGAAATTCCAGGCTGGGTGCTCGGCTGCACGACGAAGATATTCGGCTCTTTTGACGACGTGAAGGCTTTCTTGCGCTCAATGTACCCGTGAGAACCGGGGTCCGCGACCTCGCAAGAATCGTACAAGAATGGCTCAATCAGATCGGATCAAGGCTGTGCCAAACTACGTGAAAATGAGCAACAGGGCGATCGTCGAGTTGAGAGGGTCAGAGGGAATTGACTTCATTCAACGAATATCGACAAACGACGTCTCGAAGCTCGAAGTTGGCGGGATGAAGCGGACCGTCCTGGCTAACGAACGAGGGCGCATCATAGACGTGGTGTCTCTCTTTCGCAGAAGCCAAGAGTCGCTCATGCTGGTCGGCCAGGGGATCGACCCGCAGCAATTAAAATCCTGGCTCGAAAAATTCATCATCATGGAGGATCTCAGGACCAATGATCTAACTTACTCTTATATAATGTTTATTCTCTTTTCTGATGAAACCATAGATGA
>DATJQB010000003.1:0-6187 GCA_035506075.1 Bacteroidota bacterium
ACGCTGCCGCGGGTTTTTCTGGCACAAAATTATCCGAACCCGTTTAATCCGTCGACAGCGATCAGCTATCGGCTGTCAGCTGTCAGCGAAGTGACGTTGAAAGTGTTCGATCTGCTCGGACGCGAAGTGGCGACGCTTGTCAATGGGACTATGATGGCGGGGACGCACATTGCGGTGTGGGACGCCTCGCGCTTCTCGAGCGGTGTGTATTTCTACCGTCTGCAGACGAAGGACAAAACAATTGTTCAATCAATGCTTCTTGTCCGCTGAATGAGGGATATGGATGTGCAGATCAAGATCCCGTGGTTGAAGCTCGCCGTCTTGGCACTCGTGCTCGTTGTCGCCTTCGTGAGCTGCGACAAATCTTTCGACGCCCGCGGTACGTTTGACAGCGAGATGGTTGTTTTCGCCGTGTTCTCCACGGACCGGACAAATCAGATCGTCCGGGTCCAGCAAAGCTACATGCCTGCGAGCTACGATCCACTGTCCTACACAACGGAGAACTCGCTTGTTGATGCAATTGTCTCCCTGAATTCCACGAGCGGGAGCCAGCAGATGCGCGATACGCTGGTCCCGTATTCAGACACGAGCAGATACAAGATCCCGACGCATGCATTTGTCCTCGATCCGTTCACGCCGGAGTTTGGTGCGACATACGAGGTCGTCGTTCAGTCGATCCATCACGGCGTGGCCTCCTCCTCCGTGGTCATTCCCGGTCAGTCCGTGATCACGATCGACCCCATCCAGCTTCACACAATGGATCATACGGAGACCTACTCACAGGGATCTCCCATCACGTTTGTCGTGAAGCTCTCGGACAATGCAGATGGATATGTATGCAAATTATTCCTCTATTACGACGTGCTCAAGGGGACCAAGTGGTTTGAGGAACGCGTCGAGGTCCCCATCACGTCGGCTGATCCCAAGAACTACACGCTCGACTATCCCGTCTACCCAAGGCTGCAGAAGGCTCCGAAGACTGTCAAGATCGGCGCGAATTATCTAAATGGATACTTCCGCGGCACGGTGAGCACAATCAACTCCCGATATCATTCAAGGTTGATATTCAAATGGGCGACATTCGTGGTGCTCCAGGCCGACAAGAATCTTTTCAAGTACTACGTTACGACGCATCCGGACCAGGATCCGTATTCCATGAGGCTGGATGAACCGCTGTACTCGGCGATCGATGGCGGGCTTGGCGTGGTCGGAGCGTACAGCCTGGACTCGCTTGTGGATCTCTTGCCCGGAAATTTCTGGGGGAACAGATGACGGAACAAGGAAGGTGCCATCATCGCAGTATTGAAGAGAGCGGGTCATGGAACACTGATCCACGCGGGTTGAGACAAGATCAGCACGGATTTGAATTGCAGTCAGCGATTTCTTATGTTTTTCCCATCTTCGCTCCCTTCATCGGGAAAGCCACGTGCGTGTTCACCGATATTTGACATCGAGGCGAAGTGTGCCCGAATCGTTCAGTCATATTCTTTCCCGCTGCCGAACCATCGGGGCCGGAAATCATGGTTTCGGTGTGAGGCTCCCCCTCGGCTTCTGCGCTATCGTAGCAGTCTCCGCCTTGCTGATGGTTCTCAATTCCTGCGGCAAATCAGGCGCCAACCCGGCCGAGTCTTCGCAGGAAGGCTGGACAATCACCGGCAAAACAATTCTTGCAGGCTCGACCGATGCCTTGTCCGGAGTCGTCGTAACATGTTCCGGGCAAACAACAACGTCCGGTCCCGACGGCACGTATGAGTTGCGCGGGGTACCGCGCGGAGCGCAGATCCTCACGGCGGAGAAAGCCGGGTATGATACATATTCAGGCCCCATCGAGGTCGACGGCAACATCACACACTTTATCTACATTACGTACAAAACGGCCAACTTGTCAGGCTATGTTTCGAACGCACTTGATGGCGCGATATCGGGAGCAAGAGTGTCTTTCGGATCGCTGAACTCCATTACTGACAACACGGGCAGATACACGATAGTCGGAGCGCGCCGCGGAACAGATACCCTGCTTGTGCACCACCCTCGCTATTATGAATGGACAAAAATCGTTTCGTTGAACTCGCCGGACACAACATGCAATACCGTCCTGGTGCGCGATACGATATTCGACGTCACCGTTTTCGCGTTCAACTATGTGGACCAAGCTCTTCCGGCCACCTTCCTGCCCCGATGGCCGAATACAGACTTTCTGTATGTCCAGACAGATGGCTACGACAGCACGGGGGTGTATGTTGATAGTGTGGAAAAGGACATACTCATTCATATCAACTTTCCGCCGTTTATGGGCGACGAACGGGCAGGCGTCTTGGAAGCCTCGATGCAGATGTACCTGAGCAGTACATACAGACCGTTTCAGATCAAAGTGTACCAAGTGGCCGAGTTTTGGAATGGCAATGTGACATTTAGATCGCAGCCACAATTGGGTACAATCTTATACTCCGGTTCGGTGGGTGATGGATCTGCGCCGAAGTATTGGGTGGTTCTCGGAATTGATGGAATCAAAACTCTCATCGACGAGTACCGGAAGAATGGAGATACGTACGGCATCGAGATCAAGGGTGGCTCAACGGTGGCCGCATCCTTCTGTTCGTCCTCTGCCTTGGCGAACAAACCGAAACTTACCATGAAGGTGAGATTCTAGGACATCCGAAACAATGGGATCATCAGTGTGCATTCGCGCATTACAACTTGTGGCTCTTCTTGTCTTTCTCGCTGACGGCTCGGTCGGCCAACAAGCGTGGTTTTGGCAGAACCCTCTTCCAAGGGGGAACCACCTTCGAGCTGTCAAGATGGTGAACCCCAATCTGGTTTATGCGGTGGGCGACCAGGGAACCATTTTGAAAAGCTCTGATGCAGGGGCGACGTGGACGGTCCAAAACAGCCGCACCAATATGAACCTTCGCGGTGTGTGGTTTGTAGACCAGGTGAACGGCCAGGTCGTGGGTGATTCCGGAACAGTACTGAGGACAACCAACGGAGGAATTATCTGGACACCGCAGTCGGTCGGTACGAGCGCGACATTGTACAGCGTTGCGTTTGTTTCTGCGACAACAGGAACCATCGTCGGTGAAGCCGGCACAATCTACCGGACAACAGACGGCGGGCACAACTGGGCGGTTGAGTTTGGGGGACCGGCCAGCACATTGTATTCGGTGTCGTTCGACGATGCGAACCATGGAACAATCACGGGTTCGTCCGGGTCAATTCTCAGAACGACCAACGGCGGATCGTCGTGGCAACGACAGGTATCGAATACAACCCTGCCGCTTTACGGAGCATCGTTTCCCGATGCGAAAACCGGCACCGCTGTCGGAGAATTCGGCACCATTCTCCACACAACCGATGCGGGGATCACATGGACGTTGCAGCCGAGTGGAACGAGCAACCGCCTCAGCGCAGTCTCGTTTTCGGATGCAACAACAGGCACGATCGGCGGCGACAACGGGATCATTTTTCATACGACGGACGGTGGAGCCACCTGGGTCGAGCAATCGGCATCATCTCAGGTGTGGATCACGGCGATATCATTCACCAATTCAACAGTGGGAATGCTTGTCGGCGCGTACGGTGCAGTCTTCCGCACCACAAACAGCGGGGCATCCTGGGTGCTGCAGACACCCGGAGTAAGGCTGCCTCTCTATGGAGTTCGATTTGCTGACCAGCTTCACGGAACTGCCGTCGGTCAACTCGGGATCATTCTTCGCACCGTCGATGGAGGAAGATCTTGGTTTCGACAAGCGAGCGGAACCACGGCGGAGCTGCATGGAATCGGGTTTGCTGATTCGGTGAACGGTGTCGCGGTGGGGTTCGACAAAACACTTCTTCGTACGACGGATGCTGGAACAACCTGGCTTCCTCAATCAATTGTAACAGGCTATGGAACGGGGATCGCGTTTTCAGGTGCGACCTTTGGCAGCGGAGGTGTTGGAATCATCGTGGGAAAGAAAGATACGCTGAAAGACACGACCGATGCACGGACGGGGTTTCGCGAAAGTCTGGTTTGGAAGACCACCGATGGCGGAGCCTCATGGATCCAACTATCACCAGGGAGTCTTAGCTGGTTGTTCGCTGCATCATTCAGCACCCCAACAAGCATCACCGTTGTCGGGGGTAGTCCCGAGTATCCCCCCCCTCCTAGCAGCCGCCGCACAGGCGTAATCAGGCGCACGGTGAACGGAGGCACGAACTGGACATCCGTCAGTTTCAACGGGACGCTTCCGCTCCTGTTTTCGGTCTCGTATGCAACACCGAATGTCGGCATTGCAGTTGGTGATCTTGGCTCCGTCGTGCGGACGACCGATGGAGGAGCATCGTGGGACTCTCGCGCAAGTGGAACAACGTGCACGCTATACGGTGTGTCATTCTCGGATCAATATAACGGAATCATTGTCGGCGACAGCATGACAATTCTACAAACCACCGATGGGGGGCTCAGCTGGGCGCAGCAGTCATCCGGATCGAATTTAACCCTGTACGCGGTTTCGTTCACCGATCAATTACATGGCGCAATTGTGGGTGAAGGGGGCGCGATCTTGAACTCAACAACTCCCGGCACACCAACCGGCGCACCGTATTCTCTGTCTGAGAATCCATTGAACACATTTGTGCTGGAACAAAATTATCCCAATCCGTTTAATCCGTCAACGGCGATCAGCTTTCAGCTTCCAGCTGTCAGCGATGTGACGTTGAAGGTGTTCAATGTCCTGGGACAAGAAGTTGCGACGTTAGTAAGCGGCAGGTTGGGGGCCGGACTGCACAAAACGATTTGGAATGCTGCGGGCTTTCCAAGCGGTGTGTACTTCTATAGACTTCAATCTGATGGCTACGTCTCTACGAGAAAGCTCCTGCTCTTGAAGTAACGGGGGATCGTATCCATTATTCACCGAACGCTGTTTTTCCTTTACGATGACTCAAGAACTATTGATCAAGTGGAACCAGTGAGTGTGAAGAGTTGCCCGGCTGGCTGGAAAGCGTCGGTATCGGTTTTGTTGCTTTCGGTGCTCTTTATTACCTGCAACCAACCGTTTGACCCGCGCGGTGCGCTCGATCGCAGCATGGTGGTGTTCTCCGTTCTGTCAACGGACCGGTCAATGCAGTTTGTCCGTGTCGATCAGAGCTACATGCCCGTGGTTTATGATCCCTTGTCGGTGACTTCGGATAATCCGGTCACGGACGCAAGGGTATACATCCGGGCCATCAATGGAGTCTATCCTCTTACAGATACGTCGCTCATGCGTCAGGACACCAGCAGGTACAAGTCTCCCATGAAGCTCTTTGTGCTCAACCCATTCAGGCCCCGATCAGGAGAAACGTACGAGGTGGTCGTGCAGTCAGTCTTCTATGGTCCGGCATCGTCGTCTGTCATTGTGCCCGGGAGTTCCACCATCGTGTTGTCGGACGAAGGGGGTCAGATCCTTGATCATCCGGAGCAGCGGGCGAAGAGCCAGCAGATATCGTTTTCCATCCAGATGACCGGCGTCTCCAGGGGGTATGTGGGAAAGCTGCTTCTCTACTATGATGTATTGAAGTCAACGGGATGGGTCGAGGAGCGATGTGAAGTACCGTTGACATCAGCCGATTCCTCCAATTTCACGATGGAGTATGCGGTCTATCCTCAACTGAAGTCAACGCCTCCGACTTCGCTTGCGACTGAATTTTTCAAAAACGGATTTTACCAAAGCACGATCAACGTTGTAAACAGTCGCTATTCTTCCAACCGCGTTTTGTTCAAGTGGGCGACGTTTGTCGTTCTGCAGGCCGACAAGAATCTTTTCGAGTATTTCGCCAGTACACACGCGAGCTATGATCCCTATTCCACACGGCTTGACGAGCCGCTTGTCTCATCGCTCAACGGAGGTATCGGGTTTGTAGGAGCTTACAGCGTGGACTCGCTCGTGCGATTACTTCCGGAGAACTTCTGGGGGAACAGATGATTCGACAGACACATCGTCTTCGCGCTTTGGCACTTGCCCTCCTGGCTCCGACATCAAGCCATTCATTGCTAAAAATCAACGACGCTTGGATATCAAATTCGGCCACGGTAAAATGCTGCTAGTATTTGCCATGATGAAGAAATTGTTCGCGGATCGATCTCGACTAGTAAAACACGCGAGCGACAGGAGTGTCGTTGAATGGACAGCTCTACAAGCTCGCGCATTCCGCGCACTTCATTGGTTGG
>DATJQB010000004.1:0-10256 GCA_035506075.1 Bacteroidota bacterium
AGTTCTGATGAAGCACGAGTTCCTGTGGTATGCTTGGTTCCGCAGAACTGATGCCAGTGGACAAATCGGAGGGCTTAAAATATGCCGGAGTCTTACCTGTGATGGTTTTGGTCCTGGTCAGCGTTCTCCCGACAAAGGCAGGATAGTCACTGGTATATCGATACGCCCTGAAAACGGAATTATACATCGGGTAATTGTCAGGGATGACTGTCTTGACTCCATCCTGAGTCACCGGGTTAATGTACTCCCACACGATCGTTGTATCACCGGCTGTCACTTCAAAGAAATGACCCTGCGTATCGGAACAGATCAGCGTGTTTCCGTTTGGGAGTCTCTGCTCGCTTCCTCCGATCGTGCTGTAGAAATCCTGGTCATTCTTCGCTGCATAAATCCAGACCACCTGATTAGAAATGGACTTGTTTGCCTTCATCGCATCTTTGTTGGGAAAAATCCAGGTGTAGTATCCCGCATCGGGAGGATTGACGTAAGCATGCGTGTTCACTTTTGTAGCGTTGTAGTAGGGATTAACCTCAAAGATGTACGACTGCGACACCCGCTCCCCCAGGTACTCCCCGTTATTGAAGATCTGGATGTTGCCCGCCCCCGGCAATCCGGGTTTTATCCAGTGGACGTCATGGCTTCCGCCGATCTGCTTGTTCCCGGTTGCATTGATCGACGCAGCGGTCCCTTGATTGTACCGGTACGGATCTCCGAATCGATAGAGGAAATCCCCGGCGCTGCTCGCCGCAAGAGCGATGCTTCCAGCGGGATTGCCCGCGATGAAGGTGTTGTCATGATCGATGACGTAGAATTCTCCCTGGACACTGTTCGTGACGAGCTGACCGAGACTATCGTTGTAGTCAATCGAGTTGCAGTGCAGCCAATCACTTTTCAGAGGGTTCCCGGGCATGTTGATATTTATTTTGTTGGGATAATTCGCGACCGTTTTCCCCGTCCCGACATAATTTGGTTTCGTTGCATCAAAATCCTGAATGATGTGGTTGAAGAACCACCATTCCCAAACGACCGTACCAGTCGAATCCACCTCGACGAGAGCGTCCATTTGGACGTCGGCATACGCGCCGTTCGCCGGATTAGCTCCGGCGGCTATGACGGAATCGTGGGGAACGTTCTTGTTTGCAATGTAGATTGTGGTGTAGGCTTTGAGTTTCTTATTGTAGATCCTTGTCCAGTCGTGATGCGGAAAGTAGTTCGTTCGCTTTTCTGTGTAGGTCCAAACGACATTGCCATTCCAATCAAGTTCTGCGAACCCGCCAAAACCGCTCGGATCCGATTTTGTGGCATCAAGGATGTTGCCGTTGACAAGCAGTCGGGGATTCGTTCCAATGTTCCACTGCTTCACGATGTATCCTTCCATGTCGATCAAATAGGATTTTCCAGACGCAGCGAACAGGGTGTATCCGTTTTGGGCTCTTGAAACATCCCAGTATCGGGTCTCTGTGATTGTGAACATACCCTCGCTTGCAAGTTTTCCGAGAGGCGTTTTCCCTGTTTGAGCAAGAAGTGGTATCACCGGCAGGAACATCAACAGCAGCGAAGAAAAGAATCTGGGTTTCATTTCAAACCTCCCCTGAGGTATCAATGATGCAATCGTGGATCGATAGTCCGACTCCTGAAAACCAGGCGGACACTGGTTGAGAATCTGAAGCGTCATCGCAGCAGCAACATCTTTTTCACGCTGGCAGACTTCAGGCTGGGAGAGCTTTGACTCTCCGCCGTCATCTTGTAGAAATACAAACCGCTCGGCGAACCAGCTCCATCCCATCGCACGGTGTGCGCCCCCGGCTCACAGATGCCGTTTACAAGCGTCGCATTTTTCCTTCCAAGCACATCGTACACGTCGATTGTTACAAAGCTGACCGCCGGGAGCTGAAAGGTAATCGCTGTGGACGGATTGAACGGGTTAGGATAATTTTGATCCAGGGCGAACGCGCTCAAGCCGACGCCGGACTCGACCACAGAGGTCGTGCCAGCTGTCTTCTGGATCGTGTAGGAGTCGCTGATATCTCCATTATGCCGCTGGGCGTTTTCCTCACCCGACACATAGGTCCTGACATATTTCACCTGCGTACTCGTGTCCGACACTGTGACCAGCAGATAGCCCCGACTGGGGATGAGGACCCCGCTTGCATATCCGTAGTCGGTTGCCGAGATCGTGGTGTAGCTCTTGGCCGAAGGCTGCGGCACCTCCTGGTAAATGACGCCGTCCTTGACCTGCTTCCCATAGAAATGATCGTGCCCATGGAAGTAGATAGCTCCGTTGTTTTCCACCATCAACGTGTGCACGGGTTTCTGCCATCCCGGGCGATATGTATCAAATCCCCACGTTGAATCGGCATTCCTTCCGCCTTGTTCGAACAGGTGTGCGAATTCCACCCCTCCTCTTCCATCGTTGCCATTGCCGCCCACCAGTTGGTGGCAGAAGACGAATTTGAACCTTGCGCGACTCGTTGTCAGCACATTCCTGAGCCAGTTGTATTGATCGACACCGAGCGTCCATCCCCAATTTGGCTTGCTCTTCGTATACCAGTACGGATCGATGACAACGAATAATGCGCTCCCCCACTCCCACGCATAGTAGTTCTGGCGCAGTCCCACGAAAGGTTCACTCACCTTGTTGCCCGAGTAGAAGCCATCCGGCAACGGGTTGGGAAAGTACTTCAGACGCGTCGTGGCAGCCATCACGGGGAGGCTGTTCGCCGTTCCGTCAAGAAGCCACCCGAGCTCACCCTCGTGGTTGCCGATCACGAGGAACAATGGAATGCTGTGACAGATCAGATCGTAATAGGAACGAAGGAGCAGATGACGGAGTGTAATGCTGTCCTGTGTCGCATGCTGCAGCTTTTCGGACATGAAGGTGTCGCCCAGATCAATCAGAAAATCGGGATTCTGAAGTGCGATGTTCTGCAGAGTCTGTGCGTAGACGGCTGGATTAGAATTCTCATCCATATGCGGATCCGCCTGAATCGCGAATGTGAACGCAGCCCCCGGCGGCCGTTGTGTCCGGAAACTGTGAGCAGCCCTCGCGAGGAAGACCGACGTACCAACCTCTCTGTACCTCATTCTGTAAAAGTAACGCGTATTCGGACTCAACTGATCAAGGACGAAGACAAACGGAATGCTGTCCGCACAGGTCCGCACGCTTGTCTGATTGCGATAGGCAAGAGAGTCGGTTCCGTATTCGAAGTACACATCCAGCGTTTTGTTCGCGCACGCGTGGATGGTGATCGAGGTGTTCGTTGGCCTTCCCAGCAGTTCGCTGCAGGTGAACTGGACCTGCGCGTCAGCGAGAACCGGAACAACGAGCAGCACGAGGAATGTCAGGACGATTGTTTTCATGTCGTTGTCTGCGTTACAAGCGTCATCGGATGAGAATTGCCTTCTTCGTCGCAACCGCGCCCAGAGCGTGCAGCCGGTAATAGTAGACGCCGCTCGGCGAACCAGCCCCATCCCAACGCACGGTGTGCTGCCCCGGCTGACACACTTCGTTTACGAGAGTGGTGACCTTCCTTCCCAGAAGGTCGAACACCTCGATTGATACAAAGCTGACGGCCGGGAGCTGAAAGCTGATCGCGGTGGATGGATTGAACGGATTCGGAAAGTTCTGCCCGAGTTCAAACATCGGGGGCGACGCCTGGCCAGGCTCGATCGCCGTGATTTTCGGCAAGACAGTGTACGAAAAAGCAATCCTGCCATTCCTTTGCACCGCATTCGTATCACGCGGCAGATACGCCTGCACATAGTCCACTTTGGTCTGAGTTGGAGAAACTGTCACCCGGATATGCCCGGAGCCATTGAGTTGATTGCTCGTGTACGCATCAGCATTCGCCAAATACCCGATCATGTATGTGGAGTCGCTTGGCATCGGGCACTCCTGGTAGATGAGGCCGTCCAGTACTTCCTGCGCAAAAAGGTGATCATGTCCCTGAAAGAATATGTTGACGCCATTGCGCACCATCAGTTGATGAACCGGCATGGCCCAGCCGGGCCGGTTTGTGCTGAATCCCCACGTCGTTCCGTTGTTCTCGTAGCCCCCCCATTCAAAATTCTTTGCTATCGCAACCGCGCCTCTTCCGTATCCCCTCACATGGTGTGCGAAGACGAATCTGAATTTTGCACTGCTGCTCTCGAGCGTCTGCTTCAGCCAGTCGTACTGTTCTTTGCCGAGCGTCCAATCCCACAATCCCGGACTGTCGCTCGCCGTCGGATAGCGATAGACATCAAGAATAACAAACAACGCGTCCCCCCACTCAAATGCATAGTAGTTCTGAGGCAGCCCGATTCCATAAGGCTCGACTGTTGAATTGCCGGTGTACATACCGCCGGGGGAAGGGAACGAGTAGTAGTACTTTCGGGCAAGCGTCCCGTAGACAGCGATGTTGTTGGGAGGCGTTTGGTTCATGTAATATCCGCTTTCACCTTCGTGGTTGCCAAGAACAAACAGGAAAGGTGCGGAATGGCAAACCAGGCCGATGTATTTCATGGTGTTCAGATGCAGCTGCATCATGTCCTGGAGCGTCGTAGTAGCCGGGGTGTGATCGTCGCCAAACGTGTCCCCCATCTCAAAGTCAAAGTCCGGACGATCCGCCGCGATATTCCCCATCGTGACTTCCATCATCGAGGGGATTCCCTTCTTGTCATAGAGGTGCGAATCGCAAGTGATGGTGAAGACAAACGTGCTTCCTTTTGACCGCCGGGTTGTGAACGTGCATCCATCACCCGCAATGAATGATGACGACCCCGGGATCTGATACCGCAGACGATAGAAGTACCGTGTATTCGGAAGCAGATTCTTCAGTGTGATGACCGCGGGGACCGACGGCGTCGTTTGGATCGTTTCGCTCTGGGAAGAATAGGAGGACGAAGAGGCGCCGTACTCGTAGTACATCCGAAGCGCAGCCCTCGGAACAACCCTTATCGTTATTGAAGAGTCTGTCGGGCAGGCGAGAATTTGATTTGAATAGAAAAGCGTCGAATCGATTTCCAATGATCGCGCACCGGCCGAGCCGGCGCTCAAGCATATCACGGACGCTGCCGCCATCAACCTGAACAGACCGGCCTTCATCATTTGTCCCATTCTCTCGATCCTGCTGATTGTTCTGCTCCGCTGAGTGTTAGACAGCGTTTCGTTCCTCATCCAGCGCGGGCCGGGGGAGGTTTCTCGAATTCTATCCTTTTTCACACTTCGACACGGGCGACCACGGCGCGACAACGGCCAATGGTCTGTTCAACGATGTTCTGTGAATGCTGCCGGCACGGGAGCCTCCTTGTCAATCCCAGGGATGACTGAGGACTGCTCAACATCTCAGACAACCGAAGCCTCTCCAGGGAGATGATGCCTCCTAGTCCCTTGGCGGTCGTGGGTTTTGTGGAGCATCCTGAGGTTGTCGCGGAGGTTTGTTTGGATCGCGGCGGGGTTTCGTATCGTCACCCTGTTGACCTCGAGGCTTCCGCCCGTCGTCATTTTGCGGCGGTCGTCTTTCCCCGACAGCGTTTTGGGGGCGCATGAGATCCCGGATCTCGCGGAAGATCGTATTGAATTTTTCCTTCTGCGCCGGTGTACAGAGTGTGCGAAGCCTGGAAAGATGATTGAAGAGAAGAAGATCGAGTGCGGCCTGTTTCGCACCGATGTTTTTGGCAAGATTCTCAATGGCAGTTCTGTCCGGTGACGGCTCACCGACAAGCTCGAAGAGGGCCTTTTTCGCACTCCTCATGTCCTCGGTGAGAGAGGAGGATGAATCGACGTACTCCCTCCTCAGTCGCTCGAATTCCACTTTTTGATTGTCGTCGAGCTGCAATTCTCTGTTAAGAAACTCTGTCACCGATTCCTGCCGTTGGTCGGCACGTGTTCCCTGCTGCGGCGGACGCTCCAAATGTTGATACCACAGGGCCGTCATCGATATCAGATTGAGAAGGACGAGGAGCGCAATCGTCCAGGTCATGAATTTCTTCTGTGCAAAAATATCCATAGGTGCCTCACTCGGTCGGTGTTGAGTTGGAACCGGTGCTGGAGTCGTCGTCGATGATGCTGGAGAGCAGTTGCTTTCGGCTGTACGTCGTGCTGGCGGGAGATTTGAATGACTCCACCACAGTCGCGACGTTCGAAACAATCAGCAAGGCAAGGAGGGCAAAGCGAATCATCGTCCACGCCATCCCGGTGCTGCGGGATCGTCCGCTCACTTCCTCGTTGAGCCGGGCCTGGATGCGTGTGAAGATGAACGGGTTGGTTTCCAGCCTCGGCATCTTGTCGAGGAGATCCATTGTCCTGCGGACCTCATTGTTGATTCTCTCTGCTTTGTTCATAGCTGCTCCGCAACAATCAATTGTCGGTTTGCTTCGAAAGCTTCTTCTTGAAATGACGGAAGAGCCGTTTTTCGAGGTTTCGTTTTGCACGGAAAATCAGGGACTCCACAGACGGAACCGAGGTTTGAAGGATCGCTGCAACCTCGTCGTGGGAGAACCCCTCCAGCCGGTGCAGTGTCAGCGCAACCCGTTGATTTTCGGGAAGACCTGCGATCGTCTCCAGGAGAAGCGCCATTCGCTCCTTTTCTTCGACCTGAACATCCGGATTGAGCTCGTCAGGTGCCTTTGCATCCTGCATCACTTCCTCCAATCCGAGCACGTGTTTGAACAGCCCGATCCGCTTCTTCCGGTTTCTCGCCTTGATCACGTTCAGACTCTTCGTTACCGCGATACGATAGATCCACGTCGAAAGCTGAGACTCGCCCCGGAACTCACCGATCGATCGGTAGACCTCGATGAAGACGTCCTGAGCTGTATCCTCAGCGTCCTGCTTGTTCTTAAGAAATCCAAAGCACGTGTTCGCGACTCTCGTTCCATACTGCTCGACGAGTTGCCGGAACGCTGCCTGATCGTGAGAACGCAGTTTTTCTGGAAGATCCTGGATATCCACGTGAATGCCGTTCGTTATCCTCTTCTTTAGAGGACATTGGTGCGCAAAACCCGCGCTCGGTGCCTGAGGATAAAACCAACGTAATCAGATTTTCGCAGAAGCCAAAAGTCCCGACCGATTTTTCGCCCATTCAACACATCGTCCAGATCTTTAATTGTCAAGAGTGACAAGACTGAACATCCACCGCCTTTCTCATTGACAGTGGCAAGCTCCCGGCCTTCGTGGGCCGGGAGTCAACGCTATCTATTGTCTCAAGCGGGCTGAAGCTTGGCGGTGAACCCCGCTCCGGAACCAACTTGCGGCAAGTTCCGTTTTAATCACTGCACTTAGTCAACCGTACACAAAGTTCACAAAGGAGGTTTGCAATGATCAAATTCGCACTTCTCACGCTGGCGCTCCTGTTGCCGGTCTCCATGCTTGCCAAGGTGGTCGGCAAAACGGTAGAGTACAAAGCGGGCAATGTCACGCTCAAGGGTTACCTGGCCTACGACAGCGCACTCAAAGGAAAGCGGCCCGGCGTCCTCGTCATCCATGAATGGTGGGGGCTGAACGACTATCCGAAGAAGCGGGCCGAGATGCTCGCGAAGCTCGGTTACGTTGCATTTGCAGCAGACATGTACGGCGATGGGAAGGTTGTCGACAACCCCGGCGATGCACAAAAGGCGGCCGGTGAATCGATGAAGGATCTCGACCTTTACAAGTCGAAGTTTGTCGCGGCGCTTGAACTCCTGAAGCAGGACGAACGGGTTGATCCGGCCAGGATTGCGGCAATCGGATACTGTTACGGCGGAGGTGTCGTGCTCAACATGGCCCGTGCCGGCGTGGATCTGCAAGGCGTTGTAAGCTTCCACGGCAGCCTCGGGGGGACGAGTCCGGCAGAGAAGGGAAAAGTGAAAGCCAAAGTTCTCGTTTGCGCCGGCGCTGCAGACAAGTTCATCTCGCCAAAGGACATCGATGCGTTCAAGGCTGAAATGAAGAACGCAGGTGTCGACCTGAAGTATGTCGCATACGACGGAGCGCTGCACGCATTCTCGAATCCCGATGCCACAGCCCTCGGAAAGAAATTTTCCATTCCGATCGCCTATAACGAAAAAGCCGACAAGGGCTCCTGGTCCGAAATGCAGAAATTCTTCAAACAGATCTTCAAGATGTAAACGGCGGGTTGACGAATGATCGTTCAATGCCAGATCGGAGCAGATCTGGCATTTTCTTTTTGCGCCAGAGATTTTCTGTTATCTTGATCTGTCAGTCTCCCAACGCATCCAAGCTCAAGCAAAGGGTTTTCCATCATGACGTCTGTGACATCAAAGAAAGTGAAATCAGCATTCTTCGGGCTCACGGCCTTGCTTCTTTGTACTGGATTTCAAGGAACGAACCCACCCGATCAACCTCCCGTTTCCGTCTATGGCCACGTCATTCAGGCGCTCGTCTGGTATCAGACATCGGCCGAATGCCGCGCCCTCTACTACCAGGCCTACAATCTTGCACGGATGCGACTGGATCAGGATTTGAAGCAGAAGTCCCACACAAGAAAACGGGCAATCGTGTTCGACATTGACGAAACGATACTTGACGACAGTCCGCATTCCGCCATGCTGCTGAAGGCAAACAAGCTGTTTCCTTATCGCTACGACGAGTGGATCAACGAGGCAAAGGAGCCTGCGCTCCCTGGTGCGCTGGAGTTCGCGAAGTACGCAGCAGGACATGGTGTGGAACTTTTCTATGTTTCAAACCGGACGACGAACATGATGGAGGCGACGCTGCGCAATCTGCGAACAGCCGGATTCCCGCAGACAGTCGAGGATCACGTTCTTCTTATGTCGGACGATGGAAGCAAGGAAAGCCGTCGGAACGCCGTCGCCGCGTCGCATGACATCATCCTGCTGCTTGGCGATAATTTGAATGATCTGTCAAACGTGTTCGAACGGAAGGATGTGGGAAACCGGTCGGGGGAGGTTGATAGGAATGCGGAACTCTTCGGCTCCAAGTACATCGTCCTGCCGAATCCTGTGTACGGTGCGTGGGAATCCGCAGTGTATCAGAACAAATCCGGATTGACGCAGGAACAAATGGCAGCGATGCGACTTGAGGCACTCAAGGCTTTTAAATGACAAGCAGCCGACCGCGCGCGCCCGAATTCACAAACGGAAGATCACGCGGATCTCGGCGAGATTTTCTTTCAGCACGTATGCCTCCACACCGAATTTCTCGGTGTACTGTCGGAGCGGTTTGTCGTTGTAATCCGTCACAATAACGATTCTCGCTGCCGGGTCCTTCCCCTTGATCTCGGAGATTGCGGTAATCCCGTCCATTCCCTCCATCGACAGATCCATCAGCACCCAGTCGGGCTTGAACTTGTCGTACTGCCTGACAGCCTCTCCGCCTTCCGTGCACTCGAGGAATTCGATGTCCTGCTCCCAGAGAACAGTGCGAATGAGCTCCCGCATGCCTTTGCTGTCGTCCACAATCATGATTTTCATGGATACCTCCAGACGTGTAAAAGTAGATATTCGTGAAGCAGATGATTATGATTGCCGGTCAGAGAGTTTTGGGATTTGTATCGAGATGCTGGTTCCAACACCCGGCGTCGATTCAATGGAGTAGGTTCCTCCCAGTACTCTCAACCGATCGGCGATGCCGGACATCCCCAATCCCGCTTTTGAATCAGGCGCATCGACGCGCGCCGGATCGAATCCTTTTCCGTTATCGCTGATTTCGATGGAGACTTTTTCCTCCGAACCCTCGACGAGAACCCGTGCAGCGGTCGCCCCGGAATGTTTGACGATGTTGTTCACCGCTTCCTGGACGACGCGGAAAATGTTCACCTCGAGATCCTTTCTTCCCTTGAAGAACGGATTGACATCATCAACCCGGATGTCGAAGGCAATGTGCGTCGCGTCGGCGACTTCTTCCAGGGTGGCCCGAAGCGCGGCTGAGAGTCCGAGCCGGTCGAGATGGTACGGACGGAGATCTTTAGCAATGCGCCGAACCCACTGCAGCGACTCCGACGCCGTCTTTCCGATAATGTCGATCTGGTGGCGCGCCTGCTCCGAAAGCTCCTTCGTTTCCCCCGCCAGCGTTGCACGATTCTTGATGATCAGCAGATCCTGCCCGAGACCGTCATGAAGGTCTGCGGCAATGCGTCGTCGTTCATGCTCCTGCGATTCAATGAGGCGCCTTGAGATCTCCTGCTGCCGGGCGGCTTCCTGGCGGAGCGTCTTGATGCGCCGCTGAACGGCAGCAAGGATAAGAGCTGCAAGCGCAGCAAGGGCGGAAAACCTGAACCACAACGTCTTCCAGAACGGAGGCCTGATGTGAATGA
>DATJQB010000005.1:0-2101 GCA_035506075.1 Bacteroidota bacterium
TTTATGCACTAAAGTTATTTTTTACTTGACATGAAGTCAAAAATCCTGAATTTTTCGTCATGTGACTGAAATCAAAAATGTTGTGACGAGAGAACAATACGTCTGAGGTCGCAACGCCGCTGGCGGTTCTTGCTTTTATCCTTCCCGCGAATTAAGTTGAGCGCATCCACGCAGGAGTGAAGAACGTTACGCTAAAAGGAGATCAGCATCGGGATGCCGACAGCGGTGCAATTCACAACCATCCCTGAAATGTTCGACAGGATCGTGGCGAAGTTCCACGAAGATGTACGTCCTGTACTCAGGTACAAGGCAGACGGTACCTACCGGTCGATACGGTACGCTGAGCTTCGTGATGGGGTGAACGCATTCGCGAACGGCCTGGCATCACTCGGCGCGAAGAAGGGGGACACCGTCGGGTTGGTCTCAGAGAATCGCCCGGAATGGGTCATTACCGATATGGCGATGGCGAAGCTGGGTGTGGTCAGCGTGCCGGTGTATCCAACGCTTTCGGCGAGGCAAACCGCTTCTATCTTCGACAATGCGCGGGTCAGATTCATCATCGTGTCGAATCAGTTCCAGACCATCAAGATCCTGAAGATGTGGGATGATATCCCGACGCTCGAACGACTGATCCTGTTCACTGAAAAGGGGGTGGAGCGGAGTGAAAACCTCCTGTTCTTCTCTGATCTCCTCGGGATGGGGGAGCAGTTCTCGAAGTCGAATCCGGAGTATCTCCAGCGCGTCTGCGGCGGTATACGGCCGGAAGATATCCTGACGATCATTTATACCTCAGGCACGACAGGCACGCCGAAGGGGGTGGTGCTGACGCATGGGAATCTCGTGAGCAATATCGTGAGCTCCGCTGAGTGCATTCCGTTTACGCATGATGATACGCTCCTCTCGTTTCTGCCGCTGTGCCATTCGTACGAGCGGATGGCAGGATACTACACGGCAATGGCCTGCGGCGCGACGATTGCATATGCTGAAGGAATCGAGACGATCCACGATAATCTTCTCGAGATCCGCCCCACGGTGGTGACGACCGTTCCTCGGTTGTTCGAGCGAATGCACAGCCGGCTGATGAAGCAGGTCAACACATCACCTCTGGTCCAGCGGAAGATCCTCGACTGGGCGGTGGATGTCGGCAAACAGGCGTCGCGCGCCCGGAGGAACGGCTCCGTGCCGTCCCTGCTCGCTGCGCAACACTTCCTTGCGGAACGACTTGTGTTCGGAAAGGTGAAAGCGCGGATGGGAGGGGAGATGAGGTTCTTCGTATCCGGCGGCGCCTCGCTTTCGCGCGAACTCGCCGAGTTCTTCGACGCAATGGGAGTCCGTATCATCGAGGGATATGGCCTGACCGAGACCTCGCCCGTCATCAGCGTCAACCGGATCCACGAGTACAAATTCGGGACTGTCGGCAAGCCGATCCCTGGTGTTGAAGTGAAACTTGCCCCCGACGGCGAGATCCTCGCGCGGGGTCCCAATGTCATGAAGGGATATTGGAACGACCATGCGGGGACAAAAGAAGTGATCGATGCCGACGGCTGGCTGCACACAGGAGATATCGGTGCGTTCGATTCGGAGGGATTCCTGAGCATTACTGACCGCAAGAAACATCTCTTTGTCAGCTCGGGAGGGAAGAATATCGCCCCGGCGCCGATCGAGAACCTGTTCCTGCAGAGCAAATACATCGAACAGTTCGTCCTCATCGGTGACAAGCGGAGATTTCTCGCGGCGCTGATTGTCCCTGATTTTGAGTTGCTGAAGCAATACGCCGGTGCAAAGGCGATCTCGTTTCGTTCTACCGACGAACTTGTGAGAAAGCAGGAAATCCATAGTCTGATGGAAGGGGAGATCAATCGCCTTCAGCGGGACCTTGCCGCCTTTGAGCGGGTGCGGAAATTTACAATCCTCAGCGCGCCGCTCACGGTTGAAAACGGCGAGATAACGCCTCTGCAGAAAATTCGGCGGAATACCGTGGAGGAAAAATTCCGCGCGCTCATAGAGAAGATGTACGAAGAGATGGAATAGCAAACTGCCGGTCAGGACTACCCGGCCGGCAGTTGAGTGCGATGTAGTCGATTGAGCAGGCGGCGACCTA
>DATJQB010000006.1:0-8738 GCA_035506075.1 Bacteroidota bacterium
AGACCCTCGAGGAAAACGGTGTCAGAATCCTCGGCACGTCGTCGGAAGGAATCGACATTGCGGAGGACCGTGAACGGTTTGGGGCGCTGCTCCGCAAGCTCAAGATCCCGCATCCGATGTACGGGACTGCATACTCCGTCAACAATGCCGTGCTTGTTGCAGAGCAGATCGGATTCCCGGTTCTTATCAGGCCGTCGTACGTGCTTGGCGGGCGGGCGATGGAGATCTGCTACAACAGCGATGCAGTGCGTGAGTATATGAAGAAAGCGGTCGACGTGTCCCCGGAGCACCCGGTACTCATCGACAGATTTCTTGAAGACGCATTTGAGTTCGACGTCGACGCTGTGTGCGATGGAAAGGATGTGCTCATCGGGGGTGTGATGGAGCATATCGAAGAGGCGGGGATCCATTCCGGGGACAGTTCGTGTGTCCTTCCCCCGTACATGATAACGCCGAAGAATCTTGAAGATCTCAAAGGTTACACGGTTCGTCTTGCAAAGGCGCTCAAGGTCATCGGGCTGATCAATGTGCAGTACGCGATGAAGGATGGGGTCGTCTACGTTCTCGAAGTCAATCCGCGCGCATCGCGGACCGTGCCGTTCGTCTCGAAGGCGGTGGGGTTGCCGTTGGCAAAGATTGCTGCGAAGGTCATGGTGGGACGAACACTGGAAGACCTCGGAGTACGGGATTTTGATTTTGGAAAAGTAAAGCACATTTCAGTGAAGGAAGCGGTGTTCCCTTTCTCAAAATTCCCCCGTGTGCCTGTGTTCCTCGGGCCGGAGATGCGCTCAACTGGCGAAGTCATGGGCATTGCCTCGGAATTCGGAGCTGCAATTTCGAAAGCGCAGATGGGAGCAGGAAATACACTGCCGACGGAAGGGACCGTTTTCATAAGTGTGAACAACAGTGACAAGAACGATCTCACACTTGAAATTGCACGCGAGTACCACCGGCTTGGATTTTCGTTTGTTGCGACCGAAGGGACTGCCAGGTTCCTTCGCGATAACAACATTGATTGTGCGACCGTCTACAAGGTAAATGAAGGCCGACCGAATGTCGTGGACATGATCAAGAACGGCGAAGTCCAGTTCGTGATCAACACACCGCTCGGAGAAGAGTCGAGGTACGATGAGTATTCAATCGGCTGGGCGGCGATCGAACAAAAAGTCTGCTTTACAACAACCCTCTCCGCCGCTGCCTCGGCGGTCAAAGGGATTGCGCAGCAAAAACTGCATGGGCTCACAGTAAAAAGCCTCCAGGAATTTCAGAGAGAGAGTCAGTAGCCAGTTCGGAGACCTATCCGTTACCCTTCCTTGGTACCCCTTTTTAATCTATTGACGTCTAAGTGGTAAGGCTCTTGTTGGCATCAGGCGCGTGTTTTTCTGCGTTTGCCGCCCACAATGGGCCGGTCTCACTCTATGGTGCCTTCGGGTCATAGAATCCAGGCATTTTAGCTGAGTTCTTGACTTCCTTTGTGATTTCACCTAAATTAGTGCGTTAAAAGGATCATTTCAAATTACACTTTAAGTTTGGAGGCCTAGGTGTTTGGAACGCCGATCATGACTGGTAGATCAAAGCTGTTGCGTCGTTTTCTGGCGTTTTTGTTCCTATTTCTTGCTCTGTCAGTTGGAACAGGCCAGCGATCATTTTCGCAAAACCTGCCTTCACCAAATGCAAATATCGCGGAGGAGCAGGACTATGCATTTGCACATGGTCTTTACCGGGATGGTCTCTTTCAGATAGCCGCCGAGCAGTTCCAGAGATTTGCACAAAAGCACCCTCAGAGTGTCAGGATTCAGGACGCGTTGTTTCTGCGTGCCGACTGCCTATTGCAACTGGGTCAGTTCCCTGATGCCGCCCGCGAGTTTACGAATTTCATCAATGAGTATCCGAATTCCGTCCTTTCCGACAACGCCCGTTTTCGCCTTGGGGACACCTACGCCAAGCTGAAAAGAGACAAGGACGCCGTTGAAGCGTACAAATCGATCCTCGATCATCCCAAGAACCCCGCGGTCGCTGGTGAAGCAGCGTACTGGATCGGAGAGATTTACCTGAAGGACGACGACTACAACAACGCGCTGAAATACTATACGCTCTCCTACGAAGGATATCCGGGCAACCGTCTCCAGGATTATGCCGCGTATTCTGCCGCTTGGGCAAATCAGAAAAAAGGGGATTATGCGAAGGCGGCCGAATGGTATCGGATCGTCGTCGACAAATTCCCGCAAAGCCCGCTGACACCTTCTTCCCGCGTCAAGGTTGGAGAATGTTTCTACTATACGAAAGACTATACCCGCGCGATCGATGAGCTGACGAACGCGAAGCCCGCAATCGACTCCGTCGCATTGCGCGGCGAGGCAGACTACCTGATCGGAGAATCGTATTTCAACCTCGGGCAATTCGACAAGGCCCAGAAGCAGTACGAATCATTTCTCAAGGAATATCCGGGTCACCATCTTGAGAAGGAAGTCACCTACGCCCTCGGGTGGAGTTTGTTCAAGCAGCGGCAGTTCGATGCCGCGGCAGCAGTGTTCGGGAAGCTCGACGGCAGCGTTGATGAACTCGGCGCGGCAGCGACGTTCAGAAAAGGAATTGCGGAGAAACTTGCAGGTAAAAGGAACGATGCCCTCATGACGTTTGCAGCGCTAGCGGCCCGCGACGCAAAAGGGGACTACGCAGACAACGCGCTCTACGAAGCAGGCTCGATTCTTTTCGAGGACAAAAAGACCGATGACGCCAGGGGGTACTTCCTCCGTATCGTTACAGGCTACGACACAAGCGATGTCAAGGCCGATGCGTACATGATGCTGGGTGAATGCGACGTGGAACGAGGCGCATTTGACTCGGCCCGTGTCAGTTTCGAAAAAGCTCTTTCGTTCAGCGGGATTTCTTTTGAAACAAAGGTGACCTGCACGTATCAAAGCGCATGGACTCTCTTCAAGCTCAGAAAATTCAAGGAGGCAGCATCGGGGTTCGCGAAATTTGTCGCTGCTTATCCCGAACATCCGAAATCGGCCGAGGCGCTCTACTGGGAGTCTGAAGCAGAGTACCAGGGAGGTGATTTCCGGACGGCGATCAGGCATTTCCAGTCCATTGCTTCGGTCGCGGCTCATCCGCGGCGCGAGGAAGCGATGTACGGGATCGGTTGGTGTCACTACAAGCTGGGAGAATTTCCGAAGGCGATCGAGTCGTTCGAGAGCCTCATTGTGAAGTATCCCTCCGGGAAGTTCTCATTCGATGCGAGGCTCCGATTGGGGGACTGCTATTTCCAGCAGAAGGACTACAAGAAGGCGGCAGGCGCCTACAGGACTGTTGCACGCCTCTTCCCGAAGAATGATGGAGCCGACTACGCGCTCTACCAGCTTGGGCAGACGTTCTATCGTTCAGCCGACTACGACCAGGCCTCTGACCAGTTCAGTGCCCTCATCAAGACGTATCCGGCATCTTCGCTCGCCGACGACGCCCAGTTTGCACTCGGGTGGATGAAATTCCAGCGCAAAGACTATCTCGCTGCTGTGAAGGATTTTCAGACGGTGCTTACACATTACCCGTCAAGTGAGCTTGTGCCCAGGGCGTACTACAGTATTGGCGACTCGTACTACAACCTCCGCCAATATGCAGCCGCCGAGAAATCGTATCGTGAAGTCCTCCAGCAATTCCCGAAGAGTGCTCTTGCGGCGGATGCCCTCACCGGAATCCAGTACTGTCTCGTCGCTCAGGGGAAGAGCAAGGAAGCTGTCGGAACGATTGACTCGTACGTGAAGGAAAATCCAACGTCTCCGAATAACGAACAGCTCGAAATCAAGAAGGCGGAGTTGCTCTTTGGTCAGAAGCAGTACGCGGATGCGGCGAAGGAATACCGGAGTTTTGCCGAGCAGCATCTTCGCTCTCCGCTCCGTCCTCAGGCGCTCTATTGGTTGGGACGATCGTTGCAGGAATCCGACAGTTTGCGGCCGGCTGCCGTCGCCTATCTGGCTTCTGCCGATGCCCCCAACGTGTCGGCGAGCATCAAAGGCAATGCGCTCATTGAGAGCGCCCGCCTGTATCTCAGGATGAAACAATACGACCAGGCGTTCAAAGTCCTGGATAGGGCAGACAATGAACTCGTGAACACGGAGTTCGCTCCGCAGGCGGCATACTTGCGCGGCCAGGTCTTTGTGGAAAATGGAGCGATGGAGGACGCAAAAACGAAGTTTGAGTTCGTCACGTCGAAGTTCCCCGGGACCGTCGAGGCGGACAAGGCGAGGATCGGACTTGTTCGAATCGCGCTGAGGGATCAACAACTCGCAGTTGCGCAGGATCTTTCACAGAAGGTTGCGACATCAAGAACCGATGAAATCGGCGCCGAGGCGCAATATCTGAGCGGATTGACATATGCTCAAAGCGGCGACTTCCAGAATGCGCTCACCGCGTACCTTCGTGTCAAATATGTTTTTCCGTCGCACGAAGTGTGGCTTGCCCGGGCATATGTCGGGATGGGGCAGGCATACGAGCAGACCAAGGATGTTGCCAAGGCCAGAGAGTCGTATCAAGAGGCCCTGAAGCTTCTCAAGAGCGGAGAGGATTTCGATCTCGCAACGCAACGATTGAAGAACCTGGGGCAATAGGCGTATGACAAGAACATGCATACATATCGCCGCTGTGCTTTCCTTGTTCTTCGCATGTGCATCTGCACAGGAAAAACCCGCGCCTCCAGTCAAGCCGCAGCCGGATCCGCGAATGCTTGGAGTTGCCAATCCCGACACGCTCTTCAAAGCTCCGTCCCGCGATTCGGTCTCGAAACCGACGCAGGGGCTTCCGCAATTCGACATCCCCGAGTATGTCATCACCGGTACCGCTACGATCGACCTGCCCGATGTCGAGAAACAGAATGCCGCTGAGGGGGCGTTGACACTGGAGACTGCAAATCCGGTCGACGCGGCGCGCGACAGAATGACAATCGAATATGCTCCTGAGAAGGAGCGCATGAGCAATGCGGACTTGGCAGCGCAGAACGGGAAATTGCTTGTCAGTAGCGGGACACGATTGACCTCGACGATCGGCTTGTGGATGAATACAATGAAGCCGAACTACAGCCTCTTCGGTGATGCTGGCTACGGTGTAGCGAAGGCGTATCTGCCGTTTACCAATCGTTCCGAGGGCCACTTCGATCTCCTCGGCAGTCTTGTGCTGAGGGGGCCATCGGATTCTCCCGGTGGTATCCGATTGCTGGGAGACCTTTCCTACGCGAACGAAACGTACAGGTTCTACGGATCCCAGACGCCGGGTATCACGCGCAGCCTGTCGCACTTCAACCTTGGCGCCGGCCTGGAATCACCGCACGATCTGCTCTACACATACGGGTTCAGAGCGGGAGTGCAGGTCCTGAATATTGCCGACTCTTCTGCAAGCACAACCGAGACCCAATTCACTCTTGGCTTTCGATCGAACGTTTTTCTGAATCCAATTCCCCTCGATGCAAAGGTGGACGTTGTATTCGCGTCGCTGGCCGGAACGAACTCTCCGACGCTTCCCTATGTCGATGCAAGCCTCCTCACGCCACGACGTTGGTTCGGCGATTTCTATGCTGATGGTGCGCTTCATCTCTACATCACGCAAGGGATGCTCGGTCAGAAGTTTGCCCGTCTCTATCCGAACCTCGAGCTTGGATATAAACTCATGCCGGGATCGGTCCTGAGCGCCTCGTACGACGGGAAGGTGCAATTCAACACGCTCGCCAGGCTGATCGAGACAAATCCTTACGTCTCTGCAGGTTCAGTACTTCGCCAGTCCGATATTCCGCTCAATCTGAGTTTTGTTCTTGAATCTGATTGGGACGAAGTCTGGAGAACCAAAGTCTCTGCGCGTTTTCAGTCTGTGAAGAACTATCCGCTTCTTACGGAAGGGGGACTCGGACCGTGGTCTCTCGTCTGGGGCCCTGCCGGCCCGAAGGGAATCTGGATGACCGATTATTCGGGGACAACGTCGATTGACTCATACAGGGCCGATGTATTTGCGAAGTTCGGTTCAAATGGTTACTTTACCATGTCAGTTGAGGTCAACACCTCGAAGAACTCGAAAACCCAATGGGAAGTGCCGTATCTCCCTGAGAAGCGGATCGAAGCGGGAGTTCTGTGGGAGGCTGTGCGCGGGTTGTCGATCCATCCGACGGTGTCCTTCGTCGGTTTGCGTGTGCCCGATCTCTACGAGCCTTCAAAGCTCAGCGAGCACGTTGTCTTCGGTGCCCAAGCGACGTACGCACCAACGCGATCCGTTGATGTTCTCTTCGAAATTCGAAACCTGTCTGACACGAAATACGACGAGTGGTACGGCTACCGGGCGACGCCCTTCGTAATGACGGCTGGTGTGGGTTTCCGTTGGTAGCTGCAAAAGTTTGAGAATCATTCATCTCCACAACTCCCAACTATAGGAGGAATTTCAATGCCTGATCTTAACCTGCAAGACGAAGGATCGTTGGACAACATGGAAGGTTCACCAGAGCGTTCCGAAGAGACAACGATGACCGACGAGGAGCCGGCAAAGAAAGGCTCGTCCACGACAATTATCCTGGTTGTGCTGGCGGTCTTGATCGTTGGTGGAGGCGGAACGTTCCTTCTCAACAAGCTCGGTGTTATTCATTTGTTCGGCAAGAAGAAGACGCCCACGGTGGTGCAGCTTACCGACCAGGCCGCCCCGGCGCAGCAACAAGCCGAGTCAACGCAGCCCGCCGCCGACGCAGGCCAGTCTGCCATGATCGAGACTCCGCCGGTGGATCAAAAAGGTACCCCTGCTGAGAAGAAAGCGGCCGAAAAAACGGCAGCGAAGAAGGGGACGAAAGAGAAACCCTCCCAGCCTGTCAGGGAGATGCCCGCTCCGCAGTCGAGTGGAAAACTCGGAGACATGAAGGGGGAATATACCATACAGGTTTCGGCGTGGCGTGACAAGGAAATGGCACAGGAGATTTCGAAGCGGCTTGAAGAGGCAGGATATCCTGCGTACGTCGACGAACGTCCCTACAAAGGTGGAACATGGTTTACAGTCCGGGTTGGACGTTATGGTTCCCGCAAAGAGGCTGAAGCTGCGGTTCAGAATTTTGCGGAAGAAATGCGCGGAAGCTACTGGGTCGACAAGGCAAAAGCGAAGTAGTTGTTCAGGTGACGTTGATCCTGTCCTTGCCGATGGGTGAGTGTGGGGATAAGGTGCAAGGCATCGATCCCCCCGTGATGAGTTCAGATGTTGGATGATGTGGAGTGCTATGTCGGATCTCTATCTTTTTCTTCAGCGGACGCAATCCTGGTACGGGGCGGTGGAGCTTGTTCAGAGCTACCGGAGAAACCTCCGCAGGGGATTGACCCTCTCGCTGATCATGCATGCGTTGATGATGGGGATCTATTGGTTGTTCATCTACCAGGCTCCAACGGCGAACCCCGACACGGAGGTCCGCATTACGACGTACGAGGAGCTGGCGGTGAACCCGAGCGTCGGGCAATCCGATCTCGGTCTCAAATTCAGTCCCATCCTTCTCAAGGAACCTGAAACCGGTGACGAGCCGGTGAAGGTCGCCAATGCCTCAAAAGGTGCGACGACCCGCAAACCCAATGCAAGGCCGCGAGCGATGGGACTTGGGATTGGTGATCTCCCTTCTGTACTACCCAACGACAAGATCAATGCAAACACGCTCGATCCCGTCGAACCGAATTCGCAGTGGGATCGAAACGACCCCGTCGGCGGCAACAACAACCAGAGTACGGTGAACAACGTCAAGGGCGGACGACCGGTTATAGGACGTGATGGCGATGTGCCAAGCGGACCTGCTGTTTCCGGTATCGGATCCGCTGCTAAACCTGCTCCCGGTTTGTACGGGACCGGCGGGCATGGCGGAACAGACTTTTATGGTAATGGCGAAGGGGGCGGGATCGGATACTCCATGAAGTGGCTGCAGGGGGGGATGAGAAGGCGTATTTCAGGAGAACTACCGAAATATCCGTCGGGCTCAAAAGTCGAGGCTGAGATCCGGCTCTTCGCCGTCGTCATGCCTGATGGCAGAATCGAAGCGTTAAACCCTGCACAGAAGGCCGACTCGCGACTCGAGGAGGCCGCCCTGAAAGAAGTGCGCTACTGGAGATTTGAACCCCTCAAGGCCTCGCAGCCTCAGGTCGACCAGACCTGCGAAATCACATTCCTCTTTACGTTGAAATAGAGCTTTCACGTCCCCGGCTTATCGCTTTCACGCGGTTTCTGTCCCTCGCGGAGCTCCCGCGTATCTCCAAGGAACAAATAATAAAACCCAACTTCGGCGAAGGTGAGCATCAACAGCGATATTGTATCGCGGTTGATCTCCTTCCGGAGTGTGCGAAGAAATAATGAATCAGTCTGGTGGTAATACCACTTGATGAAGAATTCCGGTGTGAAGAGGAGATTGGTCAGCATGGTGGAAATTGTCCATCCCACTGCAAAGACAATGCCGACGAATGCCATCGCGAGCAGGCCTTCGCTCGTGCCGCCGGCTTTCTTGCGGCTGGCGAAGGCGTATCCCATCGCGATGATGTGAAGAAGGAAGATAAACGCTGCGGCCATGACGTATTCTTTTTCTTCAGTACGCGTCGGCGCCGAAAAGCACGGCGCGTACAGTTTTCAGTATGATTTTTAGATCGAACACGAGCGACCAGTTCTCCACGTAGTACACATCGTACCGGGTTCGCTCTTCAATCGGTGCGTTTCCCCTCAATCCGTTCACCTGTGCCCACCCGGTCATCCCC
>DATJQB010000007.1:0-3854 GCA_035506075.1 Bacteroidota bacterium
ATCGTCAACATCAGCGTTGTGGAGCCGGCCTCCGCGTCCCCTAAGCCTGTGCAGCCCAAGATTTTGCTAAACATCTGTCTTTCCGTATTTCTTGGTGCTCTGTTGAGCCTCGGAGCTGCAATGTTGGCCCAGCACATAGACCATACGTTTGCTAAGGCAGCGGATGTGGAAAAGCGGCTTGGTGTTCCTGTCTTGGCCACGATACGGGAAATGGAGGTGTGATTAAAGCATGTATACGGACTTTTACGGGTTGTCCGAGCGCCCCTTCGACATCAGTCCTGATCCGAAGTTTCTCCATTTAACGAGGTCCCACCGGGAAACTCTTTCATCCATGGTTTATGGGATCAGGGAGAGGAGGGGTTTTATGGCGATAACCGGCGAGGTGGGTACCGGAAAAACCACGCTGGTCAACGCCTTGCTGAATAGTCTGGACGATAGGGTTAAGACTGCACATATCTTCAGGAAGTGCATCACGTTCTATGAGCTTCTGCGGGCCATCCTCTATGAATTCGACGCCACAGCCGGGGGCAGAGACAGATTTGAATTGTGGCAATGCCTCAATGAGTACCTCGTTTCGATAGCATCAAAAAACGAGCTTGCGGTCCTGATTGTCGATGAAGCGCAGAATTTGTCCACCGGGATGCTTGAAGAAATACGCACGCTTTCCAACCTGGAGACCCAAAAAACGAAACTGCTGCAAATCGTTCTCATCGGACAACCTGAATTGGATGCTAAGCTGAATTCGCAAGAACTTCGCCAGCTAAGGCAGAGGATAGCCATACGCCGAAAAGTATTGCCGCTCACCAGCGACGAAATTGAAGCCTACATCAGTCATCGCCTCAAACTGGTTGGGGGAATCATCTATACGCTCTTCACACGTGACGCAATCTCCCTGATCAGCCGGTATTCACGAGGCATTCCCCGGACCGTCAACATTATTTGTGACAATGCATTTCTCATAGGCTATGCCGTCGGCCAGAAGAAGATCGATGGAGCTATTGTCCGGGAGGTCATAAAAGACATGGATGGCAATTTGTTGCCTCTGGAAGAGGCCGACGGTGGTCTGAGGAGTTCTGGTGTCCAGGGACTCGTTCATGAGGGAGGCGGTTTTTTTGGTGCGTTCAGATTGTTATTGCGTGCTCTCTTGGAGAATCCATGGGCACGAATGGGGCAGCGAGGATTTGATCCGGCTTCCCGTGCTGCTGGATTTGGTACCTCCGGATCACATCAGACGCAAGAGGTGAAATAACCATGGGAAAAACTTTTGAAGCCCTCATGAGGGCAGAACAGGATCGTCGGCTGAGACACGAGGAGATGGCGCCGTTTGACCTAAAAGTCAAACTCCAGCCCTACGCGCCTGTGCGGCTTTCGGTCTCGCAACAGGTTTCCGAAGAGTATCAGGGACTGAAGCACAACCTTCGTTCCCTCCTGCCCGAAACTGACAGTAAGATACTGATGTTTGTCAGCTCAAAGCATGGTGAGGGAACCTCAACCGTTGTTGCCGCATTTGGCACAGTGCTGGCAAAGTCCGGCGACAACGTGTTGCTCGTTGATGCGAACCTGCGGAAACCGTCGTTGCATGACCTTTTCAGTGTTGAAAGGGCAGGTGGTGTGAACGAGCTGCTGCTGGGCACCACAGAAGTGAAGGATGTGACGAAGAAAACCCGTCTCAGGAATCTGTCCATCATCACCGGCGGGATTCCGACATCGAATCCGTCTCTCGCCTTTAATACGAAAAATGTTTGCCATATGATCGACGGGCTGAAGAACGGGACGGACTGGATCCTTCTCGACGCCCCACCCGTCAATGAATTTACTGATGCAATGGCCTTATGCCCGGGGATTGATGGGACTGTCCTTGTAATTCAAGCGGAAAAGACGAAGTGGGAGGTGGCCCTGAGGGCGAAACAGAGACTCGCGGATACAAAAACGCCTGTGGTTGGTGTCGTCCTGAACAGGCGAAAATACTACGTGCCCGGGTGGCTCTATCGGAGACTCTAAGAGAAAGAGGACTCATGGATATCCCAAGCGTTTCAAGCAAGCATGATTTCTTAGCAGCCATATTCGGCGACCGGAAGAGGATTGCGGTGATGATGAGCGATCTGGGCATTATCACGCTCTCTTACATGGCGGCGTTCCTCATTCGTTTCGAGATGCAACTCCCTGCTGCCGCGGTTTCCAAGATGATTGCTACGCTGCCTCTCATACTCGCCGTGCGTTTTGCGTGCTTCTGGTACTTCGGGTTATATCGGGGGGTCTGGCCCTTCGCAAGCATTTACGATCTTTGCTCCATCGTGAAGGGGGTTGGGGTCAGCTCGCTTCTGATCGTGTTGCTCCTGTTTCTTGAAGGCCGCTTTTCGGGCTATCCCCGCTCGGTCTTCTTCATTGACGGCCTGCTTCTGGTCGTGCTGATAGGCGGCACGCGCTTCTCCTTCCGTCTGAGGAAAGAGATGCAGCACCTCCGCGGAAGAGGGGGTAAGCGCGTTCTGATAGTGGGGGCGGGTGAAGCTGGCGAGTCGATCCTCCGCGAGATGATGAAGAACCCCTCGCTTGGATATCATCCTGTCGGGCTGATGGACGACGACCGCAGGAAATGGCACTCCCTGATCCACAATGTAGAGGTGCTAGGCGGCGTTGACTGCATCAAGGAGCTCGTGAATCGCTACCGGGCTGAAGAGGTGATCATCGCGATCCCTTCGGTCACCGGCAGCCAGATGCGGCGGCTGGTGACCGAGTGCAAGGGGTGTGGGGTCGCGTACAAGACGTTGCCGGGCATCGCCGATATTATCGACGGGACGGTCGGCATCAAGGCCCTGAGGGACGTGGATTTTGAGGATCTTCTTGGGCGCCCGCCCGTAAAGCTCAATGCCGTGGGCATCGAGGGCTACCTCGCGGGCAAGCGGGTACTCATAACCGGTTGCGGCGGGTCAATTGGGTCTCAGCTGGTGCGTCAGATCGCCCGTTTTGGGCCGCGTAGCCTGATTCTCTACGATGCGTCCGAGGAGAACCTCTTCAATATCCAAATGGAACTGGAGCACGAGATACAATTCCACGAGTACCATACCGTGCTCGGCCGCGTTCAGAACCACATCATCCTCGAGCAGACCTTTGAGCGGTACCAGCCGGACGTGGTGTTCCACGCCGCAGCGTACAAGCACGTGCCTATGCTGGAGATAAACCCGTGGGAAGTGGTGTTCAACAACATCCTTGCAAGCCGTCTCCTCATGGATGCGGCCCTCGCGTACTCCGTGGAGCGGTTCGTGCTTGTCTCCTCGGACAAGGCAGTGCGGCCGACCAATGTCATGGGGGCGAGTAAACGGGTCACGGAGCTTCTGCTGCAATCCATGTGGCAGGATGCGACCCGGTTTATGGCGGTACGATTCGGGAACGTGGTGGGATCATCAGGTTCCGTGGTACCTCTCTTCAAGCGGCAGATCGAGCGGGGTGGCCCGGTGACGGTGACGGACGCGAAGGTGACGCGGTATTTTATGAGCATACCCGAAGCGGCCCAGCTTATCCTCCAGGCAGGCTCCTTGGGTCGGGGAGGGGAGATCTTTGTCCTGGAGATGGGAACACCGGTGAAAATCATCGATCTGGCCCGTGACCTCGTCCGCCTGATGGGAAAAGAGCCTGACTCGGACATCGAGATCAAGTTTACGGGCCTGCGCCCCGGAGAGAAACTGTACGAAGAACTTCTCACAGCAGGAGAAGAAGTCGTGCGCACCGAGCACGATAGGATCATGGTGCTACGCGCCAACGGTATGAACGGCTTCAGAGACAGGAAAGAGCTCAGACTGTGGCTGGATCGCAAAATCAAGGAGCTGGAGGATCTGGCGGTACAAATGAACGGTGAT
>DATJQB010000008.1:0-4185 GCA_035506075.1 Bacteroidota bacterium
GGGAAGAAGGCAATCATGTTCACTCGTTCCCCTGTTCGCCGGTCGAAGTAGAAGATGTTCTTGTTGTTGTAGAGATTCAACAGATCGATTCCCGCGTTGACATCGAAACCAATCACACGCAGACTGTAGACCGCGCTGAAATCCATTCGATGGTATGCCGGCAGCCTGGCAGCATTCTTGGGGCCAAGCAGTATATATGGCGAGCCGGTTTCGTTCTCGAACTGACCGGGCAGCGCGTTGTCCAGCGAGAGCCTGTCGAAGTACCCCACCGTCTGAGAGAACGGGAACCCCGAACCAAACTCCCACTTCAATGTTGTCGTCAGCCCCTTGAGCGGGTGTCCGATCGCCATGAGATTGATGTGATGACGCCGGTCGTACCTCGGGTAATATACAAATCCGCCGTTATCGGTTTTCGCGTAGCTGAGGGAATACGTCCCGTACAGGTCGACATATTGAAAATGAGACCGCAGCGTGAATTCAATCCCGTAAGAGTCCCCGGTTCCCTGGATGTAGTCCGGGTCGGACGCATCGATCTTGTCTCTATTATATACCACGAGGGAGTTATAGCGTTTGTAGTACGCCTCCATGTTCAGGGAAGTTTCTTCGTTGAGATTCCCCGAGAGCCCCACCACATAATGGTCTGCCTGTTCGGGCTTCATGTTGCTGGGCACACGAATCCATGCATCAAAGATGGAGATCACGTCGTCTTCGTTCCCCACCGTCATCATCCGTTGTGAAAATCTTCCATAGGAAGCCTTGGCCCGCCATGTGCCGACGACGAGGTAGCTTGCGTTGATCCTGGGTTGGATTTCTCTCATCGGGTCGCCTCCATCGAAGAGCGCTCCGATTTCAGCGTGGAGTCCTCCATCGAGAGTCAGCGCGCCGATGGTTGTGGAGTATCTCGCCCATGCCGAAACTTCGAGAAGAGAACTCTGAAGGTCCTGCTGGACGCCCAGCCTGTTCACAAAAGAGTAGTCGAGTGCAGGGAAACTGAAATCGAACCCGAAGTAATAGAGATCCTGGGGGCCGGTGTACACCGTCGCGTTTGCACGGAGTCCTTGTTCCTTCACAGAGGTGGACGCGGCAGTGACATCCCCCGTCACGTTCTGGCTTCGGTTTGCCACGTAGCTGCTCATGTAGACGAGCCAGTTCACAAACATTCTGTCGCTTGGGAGGCCGGAGCCGGAAAGAGCAAGTCCGTTGTTGCGCCAGGAATAGCTCGGCTCCGTAGCATTGCGCGATTTCAGATTGTCGCCGCTCGTGAGGAAGGTAATGTCGAATTTCTGAACGCCTCCCGGCTGTGTCGAGAGTTTCGCGGTCATGTCATAGAAATCGAGCGGAACATCCTGGCCGACGATTGTCCCGAATGTCTGAGACGAGATCGACTTCCGCCCGTTGATGAGGAAGGTGGATTTGGAAATTGCAGGTCCCTCGACCTCAAACTCGGAGGAGAGGAAATTCGCCGTCGCGTGCCCCGAGAACCTGTCCGCCCGTCCGTCCCGCGCAGTAATGTTGACCACCGAAGAGAGCTTGCCGCCGTAGCCCGGAGGGAACGCCCCCGTATACACTTCCACATTGTCGACAACTTCGGGACTGAACACGCTGTAAATACCGAGGGCGTGGAACGGATAGTAGATGCGGATTCCATCGAACATGAACAGGTTCTGATCGCCGGCTCCTCCCCGGACATAAAAACGCGAACTGACATCGCTCGTCGAGACAATCCCCGGGAGGATTTTCAGCGATTGAAGAAGATCCTGCTGCCCGGCAACGGGGACCTGCTTCAGGTCCTGGCGTTCAAGCACATGCACACTCGTCGTCTTTGTCTCGAGCTCGAGCCGCTTGCGTGGGGCTGTGACGAGCACTTCTTCGGTTTGCACAGGGACAGGCGAGAGTTCGAAGTTGATCTCGGCGGATTTTCCTTCACGAATCACAACGGTGCGTACCGACCGTATGTACCCGATCGAGCTCGCGGCCACTTCGTACGTGCCGGGCGGGAGCTTCGGGATGAGATAGAAGCCGATGTTGTTCGCCGACGTTCCCCGCATGGTGCCGACGACGGAAACGTTCGTGAACGGTATGCGCTGCTTTGTCAGACTGTCCGTCACGATGCCGTAGACATCAGCCGATTGTGCACGGAGGCCGGCTGGAAGCGAAGTCACCAGAAGAACGAACAACGTCTGGGAAAACCAACGAGGTGTGCGAATCATCTGTTCCCCCAAAAATCTTCTGGAAGGATGTTGACTGTCGAGTCGAGGCTGTAGGCGCCTACCATTCCAAGTCCGCCATTGACCGCCGAGACCATCGGCTCATCAAGGCGAATCGAAAATGGATCGCGCCCTGCGTGCGTGACGCTGTAGTAGTCGTAAAGGTTCTTGTCAGTCTGGAGTATTACGAGGGTGGCCCACTTGAAGATCAAGTGCGTGTTCTTGTACTTTTCGTTGAGTATGTTCAGCATTCCCCGGTAGTAGCCCACCCTGTAGAGCATCCCAAGTTGCTCTGTGTTCGGCGCGACCGCAAGGTCGGGATATTGTGGAACATTCAGGCTGTAGTTCGACGAGTCGGCGGAGGAGATCGGAATTTCCACCCTTTCCTCGACCCATTCAGAGCCCTTCAGGACATCATAATAGAGAAGAAAGCGTCCCACATACCCTTTTGAAAGAGGCGAGAGCTGAATGACGAAGGATATGGGCACGCCCTGACCGTATCGGTCGGGACGATCGATGATCTGGATCGTCTCCGATGTCACATTGATCTTCGGCTTGTCCGGGATGACGACGGTTGCGTACGCCTGCCCGTACGTAGGGGATTGCACGACAACGTCGTACGATTTGCCCCTCGTCGGGATGAATCGATTGAGATAAAACGTTCTGAGCGGAAAATTGTACCTGCCGGAGTCCGCCCGGGCGACAATCGTGTCCCTCAGAGAATAGGTCTTGTTCGCATCCCTCAGCGTGACGAGTGCGTCGGAAAGAAAGCTGTCCGATGTGTACGAGAGGGGATCGTACGTCGGGGACATGTAGTCTGTCTGGACACGTACATACTGAATGTCGCGGTCTGTGGAGAGAACGGAAAAGACGACCATGCGTTTGTCGAGCGCAGCGCGAGGATCGAAGGAATCCTGACATGCCTCGAGAAGAAACGTGAGGATGACGAGGCCGAAGAGGATGGAGCGCGGCATGGTGGGCAAACCCCTACTCCCTGGACGTGAAGCGATCTGAATGACAGTACTCATATCGTGGGACAAAGGCAATATTCCCCGCCTACCGGTTGTTGTACGGAAAATTCTCCGGTAGCAAATGAACAAGCGAGTCGAGTGTATACGCTCCGACAATTCCGGATCCACCTGATACGTTGGAGAACAAGGGCTCATCAAGGCGTGTCGATGCGGCATCCCTGAACGCGTGCGTCGTATTGTAGTAGTCGAACAGGTTTTTGTCCGCCTGGAGAAGCTGGAATACGACGCGGTTGAAAATGAGCTTGTTTGATTTGTACTTCCCAGAAGCGAGGGAGGTCAGTACTGACTTGTACACGCCGTTCTTGAACGAGAGCACCATCCGGTCGGCCGTACGCGACGTGAACTGGGGATAGGTGACGAAATTGAGATCGGGCACTTTGGGATCGGCGAACGCCAAAGGGACTTCGATTCTTCCTTCCGTCCATTCAGTTCCTATCAGCACATCGTAGTCGACGAACAACCTTCCGACAAATCCTTTCGAGTTGGCGCCAAGCAGAGCGTTGCAGAGAAGGTCGACATCATCCGGATAGGCACCCGGGTTGTCGAAATACACGTATGTTGTGGCGGCTGTGCCGGGATATCCCCGTGAAGGGACGATTGCTGACGCGTTCGCGTTGGAATACCCGGCGGCCTGGACCGCGACCTGATAGGTCTTGCCGGGTACCGGCACGAAGGAGCCGAGCGTGAACGTGTGGATTGGAAAATCGTACCTGCTTGTGTCGGTCCGCGCGATGATGGTGTCACGCAGACGATACGTGTTTGTCCCGTCGAAAACCGTTACCGTCGCGTTCGTAATCGAGTTGTCTGACGTTGAGGATAGCGGATCGTATCCCGCAGGGAGGTAATCACTTTCAACGCGGACAAACTGCGTGGATCGATCGGTTGAGAGAATGGAGAAGACAACGATCTCCGGCTGGAAGGGGGCTCTTGAGTCGAAGGACTTATCG
>DATJQB010000009.1:0-4799 GCA_035506075.1 Bacteroidota bacterium
GCGACAAGCCCCTCTTCCTTCTTCGCAAGATGATCATGAGCCGGACGGAAGCTGAGCGGCGCCAGGCTCTCGGCGAACTCTTCCCGTTCGTGAAGAACGACATCAAGGCGACGCTGGAGGTTATGGACGGTCGCCCGGTGACGATCCGTTTGCTCGACCCGCCGTTGCACGAGTTTGTTCCGCACAACGAGGAGAGGATGCAGGCGCTTGCAAAGGAGCTTGGTGTCAATATGTCCGAGCTTCACAAGCGTGCGGACTCGCTCCGCGAGAACAATCCGATGCTGGGTCATCGGGGCGTTCGTCTGGGGATCACGTATCCCGAGATCTCCGAAATGCAAATCCGTGCGATCCTGGAAGCCGCAGGCGAGCTCGTGAAGGAAGGGAAGAAGGCGAACCCGGAGATCATGGTGCCCGTGACGGGTCATGTGAACGAGCTCAATAATCAGAAGATCATTCTCGACCGTGTGTATCCCGAAGTCTGTGCCAAGCTGGGCGTGAAGAAAATCTCATTCCTTTACGGCACGATGATCGAGATTCCCCGTGCTGCCCTGACGGCAAACCGCATGGCAGAAACGGCGGAGTTCTTCAGCTACGGAACGAACGATCTTACGCAGATGGGATTCGGATTCTCGCGCGATGATATCGGAAGTTTCCTTCCCGATTATCTGAATGCGAAAATTCTCCCGGTTGACCCGTTCCAATCGATCGATCAGGAAGGAATTGGAGAGCTGATCAAGATCGGCATCGATCGCGGTCGCACGACACGTCCGAACCTGAAGGTCGGTATCTGTGGTGAACACGGCGGAGAGCCGGAGAGCGTGAAGTTCTGCCATCGGGTCGGCATGAACTACGTGAGCTGCTCCCCGTTCCGTGTGCCGATCGCCCGCCTCGCCGCTGCGCATGCAGCGATTGAGTCGAAGAAGCCGGCCGCGGGATCGAAGAAAGGCAAGTAATCAAAACAGAACTCCCTGTGTGCCCGTCGTCGACGTTCCGCTCCTGGCGGGTTGCGGCGGGCACATCGGACTTAGTGAACGAGGTTGTTGTACTCATTCAATTATTGAGAGAGGCGTTGCGCAATGAAACTCTCTGATTTCAAATATCCGCTGCCGCGTAATCTGATAGCAAAATTTCCCGCGAAACCGCGCGATCACTCGCAGCTCATGGTGTTGAATCGTACCGACGAGTCGATCGACGATCGCAAGTTCTTTGAGGTCGTGGACTTCATGAGCAAGGGGGACTGCCTTGTCGTCAACGAGACGAAGGTGTTCCAGGCCCGCTTGTTCGGAAAGAAGGAGAAGACCAACGCGAAGATTGAGGTCTTCCTGCTGCGCGAACTGAATGCCGAAGAAAACATCTGGGATGTCATCGTCGACCCCGCTCGCAAGGTGCGAATCGGCAACAAGATTTTCTTCGATAACGGGAAGCTGTGGTGCGAGGTAATCGACAATACAACCTCCAGAGGCCGAACCGTGCGGTTCAACCACAAAGGAGATTTCTTCAAGATCATCGAACGGATTGGCATTACGCCGCTCCCGTACTATATCAAGCGCGATGCGACGGAGAAGGACAAGGATTCCTATCAGACGGTCTACGCCCGCGTGCTGGGCGCAGTCGCCGCCCCGACGGCCGGGCTTCATTTCACGAAGCCGCTCCTGAAGAAAATCGAGAGCAAGGGAATCAAGATTGTGCCGGTGCTCCTGCATGTCGGCCTCGGATCGTTCCGGGCTGTCGAGGTCGAGGATCTCACCAAGCACAAAATGGATTCGGAGTACTACGAGATTACGCCTGAAGCTGCACATGCGATTAACAGGGTGATCGACTCGAGGCATAATGTGTTCGTTGTCGGGACCAGCACCTGCCGCGCGCTGGAATCGAGCGTCACCTCCGACGGCCATCTGAAACCCTCCAAGGGATGGACCGACAAGTTCTTGTTCCCGCCGTACGATTTCAAGATTGCCGACAAGCTGATTACAAACTTCCATCTGCCGGAGTCCACACTGCTCATGCTTGTCAGCGCGTTCGCCGGCCACGATTTCGTGATGCGTGCCTACAAACGGGCCATCAAGGAAGGCTACAGGTTCTACAGCTACGGCGATGCGATGATGATTCTTTGAGGCAACGGACTTCATCTTTTTCCTGCAACGGAGAGGGTGGAGTCCGTTGTGTCAATAGCCATGACAAAACTCAGACCCAAAACTTTCGCAATTGTACCTGCAGCCGGCGCCGGCAAGCGTCTTGGCGGTGAGGTGAAAAAACAGTTTCTGGTGCTGCGCGACAAGCCGATCATCGTCCATACACTGCAGCGGTTTGAGCATTGTGCGGAGATCGACGAGATTGCCGTCGCAGTACCCGAGCAGTCGATTGCCGAGATGGAATCGCTGATTTCCCGATACCGCCTCCACAAAGTGAGCACCGTGACTGTCGGAGGCGAACGGCGGCAGGATTCCGTCTACAACGTGTTGAGGTTGTTCACATTCAAGCCGACGGATATTGTGCTCGTCCACGATGGCGTGCGCCCTTTCATCGAGCCCAAACGGATCACACATTTGATCAGGATGTGCAAAGAGCACGGGGCGGCGGTTCTTGCGGTTCAACCCAAGGACACGATCAAACGTTCGAGGGGAGGCGAGTTCTTCGACCAGACGATGGACCGCAATGCACTCTGGATGGTCCAGACACCCCAAGCCTTCAGGGCATCCATCCTCATGAAGGCATTCAAGCAGGCGAGGCACGATCGGTTCTACGGGACCGATGAGACGGGTTTGGTTGAACGCATCGGCGTGAAGATCAGGATTGTTGAGGGATCGTACGACAACATCAAGATCACGACTGAAGAAGACATCGATTTGGGCCGATTAATTCTTGAGAGATGGAAGTCGAAGGGACTGCTGTAGCCCAAATGCAGGAGTCGTTCTGAATTTTGTTGCATCTTTATGGGTGACTTCCTACATTTTAAGAACGTTAATTCCATGAGCGAAAGGTTGTGACGAATGATCAATCTTGCGATCGTCATTCTTCTGAGTTACATGCTTGGGTCGATTCCGACGAGCATCATACTCTCCAAATGGAAGCACGGGTTCGATATTCGGACCATGGGGAGCGGCAATGCCGGCGGCACGAACGTGTTCCGCGTGCTGGGCTGGAAATCCGGTGTTCTCGTGATGCTTGTGGATATGGGCAAAGGAGCGGTCGCCACCGCATTGATCTCGCGTCTCTTTTGGGATCCAACCCTTCCGTTCTACAATCGAACGCCGTTTGATGATTTCACGATTATCCAGATGATCTGCGGCGGGGCCGCCATTGTCGGACATATCTGGACGATGTTTGCCGGCTTCAAAGGCGGCAAGGGGATCGCGACAGGGGCAGGCATGCTTCTGGGCGTTGCTCCAACGGAATTCGCAATTTCCATCGGTGTCTTCCTGCTCGTCTTCTACGTGTACAAATATGTGTCCCTCGGCTCGATAGCGGCAGCCGTGGCTTTTCCCCTTTCCCTGTTCGTCCGTCACAACATCTTCGGCGATGAAATCCACAGCTACAGGACACTGATCGTGTTCAGTCTGTCTGTGGCGATTCTCTTGGTCTATTCGCACCGTCAGAACATCAAACGACTCATCGATGGGACCGAGAAGAAGATCAGCGGCTTCGCCCGGGACAAAGCCCGGGAAAGCAGCACCCAGCTCTAGTCGGAATCGGGCGTCCTCGTCTTCAGTCCCGGTGTCACCAGAAGTGCAACCTCCGGAAAAACAACCGCCGTCATGAACATCACCGTCCTTGGAGCAGGCAGCTGGGGGACCACGCTTGCCCTTGTGTTGCTCAACAATGGCCACGATGTGACCTTGTGGTGCTATACTCAGGAGCAGCTCGATCTCATGCGCGAGAAGCGCGAGAATCCCGAGTTCCTGCCCGGCGTGCCGTTGCCCCCAAGCCTCAAACTCTCCAGCGACATAGAAGCTGCCTCAGCCCATCGCGACATGGTCGTCATGGCGGTCCCTTCGCAATATCTCCGCTCAGTCATTGAACGGATCGCTCATCTCGATCTCGAACGGACAGTCATTTGCAACGTCGCCAAGGGCATCGAGAACTCCACGCTCATGACGATGTCCGAAGTGCTCATCGACGTCCTCAAGCACGAGCGAAAGGAAAACCTGGCGATCCTCTCGGGCCCAAGTCACGCGGAGGAAGTGTCGAGGCAGATTCCCACAGCCGTCGTCGCCGCCTCCTTCAAGGAAAAGACCTCCAAAATTGTGCAGGACGCTTTCACAACTGACTACTTCCGCGTCTACGTCAACGACGACATTCGCGGCGTGGAGCTTGGCGGCTCATTGAAGAACGTGATTGCGGTTGCAGCCGGAATCAGTGATGGTGCCGGGTTCGGCGACAACACGAAGGCCGCTATCATGACTCGCGGCATTTATGAAATCACGCGCCTTGGAGTCAAGCTCGGCGCACAACCAAGAACATTTGCCGGCCTTTCCGGCATGGGTGACCTGATTGTCACCTGCATGAGTCACCATAGCCGGAACCGCTATCTCGGTGAACAGCTCGGCAAGGGCCGGAAGCTCAGTGAAGTACTCGACGAGATGGTGATGGTTGCCGAAGGAGTCGCTACAACGCGCTCGGTGCGCGATCTCGAGAAGAAGTATGATATCGACCTCCCGATCATGACGGAAGTATACCAAGTGCTGTTTGAAGAAAAGGATCCACAGAAAGCAACCATGGATCTGATGACCCGCCACTCGAAGGGAGAGTAGATGTAGTCCGCTTTGCCATTTCTGAAACGCCTTCCTGGTTCAAATTCC
>DATJQB010000010.1:0-9970 GCA_035506075.1 Bacteroidota bacterium
TTTCGAAGCAATCTACCTTCGCGGGAACGATCACCTGGTCGAATTCAACGAGGTGTATCGTGTATGCCAGGAGAGCGGCGATGCGGGGGCGCTGCACACCGGTCGAGACTGGACGTGGCGGGGAAATGTCATTCGCTACAATTATTTTCATGATCTGCAGGGTCCGGGGCTCCACGGTGTGATGGCTGTGTATCTTGACGATTGGGCGAGCGGCTTCACAGTGTACGGCAATGTGTTCTATCGGTCGGGCCGTTCAGCGATGATCGGGGGCGGGCGCGATAATACCATCGAGAACAACATTTTTGTCGAATGCTCGCCATCGGTTCATCTTGACGCCCGCGGCCTTGGGTGGGCAAGCTACTATTTCAATGGCACCTACCCGGAGATGTTCAATCATCTCAAGGAAATGAAATACCACGAGCCGCCATACAGCACCCGTTATCCGGAGCTTCTGACACTCGATACGGGAAACCCTGCATTTCCGATGAATAACAAGGTCGTTCACAATGTCTCATACGGCGGGCGGTGGATTGATTTCTACGATTCAAACGCATTTGATTTCTCGGTGGAAACCATCCGCGACAACCTCATCGCCGATACGGCAATTTGCCGGAGACAACAAAAGGATCAGAAGGGCTGGGATCCGTACTATCTGGATATTGATAAAAAAGATGGCTATGTACTCTATAGAAGCACCGACAAGGACATCAGGGAAGAGTTCAGGAACAACACCTTCGTCACCGGCGATCCGGGTTTTGAAAGTCTGCAACGACACGATTTCCGATTGAAGAGTACGTCGCAGGCATTCTCCCTTGGATTCAAACCTCTGCCCATTGAAAAGATTGGATTGTATAAGGACCCGTTCCGGACCGAACTGCCGGATCGTCCCCAATAGAGTATGCTCAGTTCCACATCTCATTCACGATAGAAGAAAGGCTCACCGTATGGGAGCTCAACAAACGGACAAACTGCTCGCCGTCGCGCGGGACATCATGAAGGAAGCCGATTATTGTTTCTTCATGAGTCATGGAGATTCCGGAGAGATCAACGCACGCCTGATGCATCCGTTTGAGCCGGATGCCGAATTCAATGTGTGGCTCGGCGCGAGCCCCAATTCGCGAAAGGTCCGTGAGATCCTGAAACAGACGAAGGTCACCCTTGCATTCCTGAATCCGCGCAGCACAGCATACGTCACCATCGTCGGCAACGCGGCCCTGGACAGCACTCCGGAATTGAAACAGAAATACTGGCGGTCCTACTGGAGCGATATGTACCCGGGGGGTCCCGATCATGACGACTATATCCTCATCAAGATCATTCCGTACCGCATTGAGTTCATGAACTTCACCAATGCCGCGCTCCCCCAGCCGTACGGCCTGAAACCCAACGGACTCGAAAGAGTCAACGGCGCATGGATGGAAGTCGCGCAGAGGGACCTGCTGTAAGGTCCATCGGCCACGGAGTGCCGTTGACTGCTGAAGTTGAACCGAGCAGGACCGGCTGAACCCGCAAACGAAATGATACCACAACCTTCTTCATGAGAGCAGGCGCATGAAACGTTCCTATCTGGTCGGCATCATCCTTCTGGCTGCCATCCTGGTGAGTTCAGGATGCGGCACAAAACAGAAAACGCAGCAGAAGAAACGGATCGCCGGCATCGTGTTCCAGGAAGATCAGTTCTTTCGTCTTGTGCTCTTTGGCATGCGCGATGCAGCTGCGAAGAATGGCGTGGAGCTGCTCGAAGCAAATACCGAAGGCAAGCCCGACAAGGAAGTTGAACTCATCAACACCTACATCGCGAATTCCGTCGATGCAATCGTCATATCGCCGCTCAGTGCCAAGGCTTCTGTTGCTGCGCTGAGCCGTGCTCATGACAAGGGAATTGCAATCGTTACGTACAATACGCCCGTCGAGGGTACTCTCGCCGCATCCTACGTCGAGAGTGATCAGAGCGACCTCGGCGCTTCCACCGGCCGGGCGGCGCGCGCGTACATCGAGCAGAAGCTCAAGGGAAGAGCGAAGATCGCCATCATCTCGGGAAAGTCCCAGATCCCCGAGCAGGCGATGATGCGCATCAATGGATTCAAAGATGAAGTCCTGAAACTTCCCGGCGTCTCGATTGTGGCAGACCAGGATGCGTGGCTCGCCGAGCAGGCGACGAAGAAAGTCGGCGATATCCTTACGGCGAACCCCGATGTCGATATTGTGTGGGCTGCCAACGAGGGAGGAACCGTCGGTGCGGTCATGGCCGTGCGCAACGCAGGTAAGGCCGGCAAGGTGTGCGTGTTCGGAACAGACATCAGCGATCAGCTTTTGTCGTTCCTGCTCGACGACGATCACGTGCTGCAGGCGATCACGGGTCAGCAGCCGTTTGAGATCGGATCGATGGCGGCCACAGCAGCGGTGAAAGTTCTTCAGGGGCAGAAGGTTGAGCTCAAGACATCGCTGCCGGGTGTTCTGCTGACCCGGGACAAGGCAGATGAAGTCAGGAAATTCCAGCAGCATTTGAAAGAGTTGATTCACGATTAGTGATGGAACCAGTGCAGAGCAGGAGAAAGTGCGGTGGTGAGGGGCTTGACGGACTGTTGAATTGCAAAATGCCTCGGAGGACCGTTTAAACGGTCCTCGTTCACTGGAATCGAACAATTTCCGGGCTTTTTGCCCTCCTCTCAATCATTCTTTGCAGTTCTCCATCAATCGCCCGAACTCCAGGAAAGACCTTTACCCCATGATTCGTCAATCGTTCGTGACCCTGCTTCTTCTCTCTGTCGGACTCGCATCATTCAGTTGCACTCCGAAGCCTGCCCAAAAGCGCATCGCCGGCATCGTCTTCCAGGAAGATCAGTTCTTCCGCCTTGTGCTCTTCGGCATGCGCGACGCGGCAAAGAAGAACAACGTGGAATTGCTCGAGGCGAACAGCGACAACAAACCCGACAAAGAAGTCCAGCTGATCAACACCTACATCGCCAACAAAGTCGATGCAATAGCGATTGCACCGCTCAGCGCAAAATCATCCGTCGCAGCCCTCGAACGGGCGCGAGACAAGGGGATCGCTGTCATCACTCACAACATGACTCTTGAGGGCGATATCGCGGCCGCTTCAATCGAGAGCGATCAATTCGATATCGGCGCTTCCACCGGTAAAGCCGCGCGCGCCTACATCGAAAGCAAGTACGGCGGGAAAGCCAAGATCGCCATCCTTGCCTTCCAGTCCCAACTGCCGGAACAAAGCTCGCTTCGGACAAACGGATTCAAGAGTGAAGTCACGAAACTCCCGGGCGTTACCATTGTGTCCGAACAGGACGCCTGGCTTGCCGAACAAGCTGTCAAGAAAGTCGGCGATATCCTTACAGCAAACCCCGACGTTCACATCATTTATGCCGCCAACGAAGGGGGAACGGTCGGCGCTGTTATGGCGGTAAAGAATGCGGGAAAAGGGGGCAAGATTGCCGTGTTTGGCACCGACACGAGCGAACAGCTCGCGGAGTTCTTGCTCGATGATGCCAACATCCTTCAGGCAATCACGGGTCAGCGACCGTTCGATATTGGCTCCATGGCTGTCGAATCGGCTGTGAAGGTTCTCAAAGGCGAGAAGGTCGAGAAGAAAGTCTCGCTCCCCGGCTTTCTGCTCACCCGCGAAAAACCGGACGACGTGAAGCAGTTCCGGGATCAACTCAAGGAACTGAGCAAGTAGCAATGTACCGTCCGGCATGAGCACTCAGATCCACACTCTCCAGACAATTTCCCTCCGCAAAGAGTACCCGGGAACCATTGCGCTCAACGACGTCTCGGTTTCGTTCGATGGAGGGCAGATCCATGCCCTCATCGGGAAGAACGGAGCGGGAAAGAGCACGCTCGTAAGAATCATTGCAGGCGCGACGCGGCCGACAAGCGGTTCCGTTGTCGTTGATGGTGTTGAGGTCGCTCTTGAGTCGCCACGCGACGCATTGCAACGCGGGATCGTCGCCGTCCACCAGGAGTTGAGTCTCGTCCCCGAACTCAGCGTTGCCGAGAACATTTTGCTCGGTCGTCTGCCAAAGAAACCCGGGTTCAGCGGATCCATCGTTGATTGGAAGAATGTTTACGTCCGCGCCGAACAAATCCTTTCGGATCTTGGCGTCCCCCTTGATGTTCGTGCGCGGGCCGGAACACTCGGCGTCGCCCAGCAGCAATCCGTCGAAATTGCGAAAGCGATGTCGTACCAGCCGTCAATCCTCATCCTTGACGAACCAACCTCCGCACTGGCTCAGCAGGAAACGGACAGACTGTTTGAGCTTCTCCGTGTCCTCAAGAAGCGCGGCGTGGTCCTCCTCTATATCACACACCGGTTGCAGGAGCTTCGCGAAATTGCCGACACCATCACCGCTCTTCGCAACGGATCGCTTGTGGGGACAATCGAGGCCCGCGAGGCGACGCCTTCGAAAATCGTGCAGATGATGTTCGGTGAGATCGTGCAGAGCGTGCGGCCGGCCGATCTGGTCGCGCCGACAAAGCCATTTGCCGAAGTACGCTCGTTCACGCGTCGCGGGTCTTTCGAGGATGTAAGTTTCACAATTTACAGGGGGGAAATCCTTGGCATCGCCGGACTTCTCGGGTCCGGGCGAACAGAGCTCCTGCGCGCAATGTTCGGGGCAGATCCGATCGACTCCGGTGAATTCATCATTGAAGGACAGAGCGTCCGCCCCTCCAGCCCCGGACAGATGAAAGATCTTGGTGTTGTCCTGACCCCGGAAAATAGAAAAGACCAGGGCCTCGTGCAAATATTGAGTACGCGCATCAACGCATGCCTCGCAAGCCTGAGCCGCATTTCCTCTTCCGGATTCCTGACCCGCCGCCGTGAGCAGGCGATCGTCGAGCGGAATATTCGGGAGCTGGACATTTCTGTGGCGAACGCTGAAGCTCCCATTGCGTTTCTGAGCGGCGGGAATCAGCAAAAGGTGGTTGTCGGCAAGTGGCTCAACACACAGCCAAGGCTGGTTCTTCTCGACGAACCGACGCGCGGCATCGACGTTCAGGCGAAGCAGCAGATGTTCCAGATCATCTGGGAAATGAGCAAGCGGGGAATCAGCTGCATTGTGGTGTCAAGCGAGCTTGAAGAACTTCTCGATATTTGCCACCGCATTCTGATCATGCGTCAGGGTAGGATCGTTTCCAGCGTTCGTCCCGAGGAAATCTCACTCGAGACATTGTTTGCCGTCTGTATGAAAGAGGACGTATGACTATTTCTTCGCGCCTGCGATCGTTGTTCAGCTCCAGTATCCTCGAAATCATTTTGGTTCTGCTGTGCATTGTCCTGGCCTTCACCGCTTCGGGCTTCCTGACGGCGGACAACCTGCTGAACGTGTTACGCAATGTGTCCATGCAGGGAGTGATTGCGTTCGGGATGACGATGGTAATTATTTCGGGTGAAATCGATCTGAGCGTTGGCTCCGCTGTGGCATTTTCGGGATGTCTGACAGCGTTCCTGACACAGAAGCTCGCCGGTGAGTGGGCATCGTTGCCGCTCCCTCTCGCCATCGGCATCGCCATCCTCGTTACGCTCGGCAGTGGTTTTGTCCTTGGCTCATTCACCGGCTTTATGCGGAACCGCTACCAGGTGCCGAGCTTTATCACAACCCTTGCTCTCATGACGGGTCTCTCAGGTGCTGCCGAGCTTATCACCAACGGATTTCCATTGACCCCTTTTCCGGCCTGGTACAATTTCATCGGCGGCGGGTATGTGTTCGGCATTCCTTTTCCCGCCATCCTCTTCCTGCTCACGTTCGGTGTCCTGCAATTCCTTATGAACTACACATCGTTCGGGCGAACCGTTTACGCTGTGGGAGGCAACGCTGAAGCCGCCCGACTCAGTGGGATCAATGTAAGCCGTGTCAAAACCATGGTCTTCGGCATCACCGCCTTCCTTGCTGCACTCAGCGGCGTGATGGTCTCTTCTGAAATCATGTCGGGAACTGCAACGACCGCGAAAGGTTGGGAGCTTGATGTGATCGCTGCGGTGATTATCGGCGGAACGAGTTTCATGGGAGGAGTCGGAAGAATCTGGGGAACGATGATCGGCGTTGTGTTTCTCGGTGTGATGATGAACGGCATGACGTTGATGAACGTAAGCGAATACTGGCAGCACGTTGTGCGCGGCACCATCATCCTCGTCGCCGTGCTTCTGAACCTGCTCCAGAAGGACAAGGGGGCGCGATGAACGGTTATCAGCGCGTGTTGTCGGCACTACAGGGAAAAGAGCCCGACACCACGCCGGTGATGCTGCACAATTTCATGATGGCGGCACGCGAAGCCAGACTGACGATGCAGCAGTTTCGCAGCGATCCTCACCAGATGGCCCGCGCATTCATTGAAGCGGTTGAGAAATACGAATTCGACGGGATCATGATCGACGTTGACACCGTGACGCTTGCAGGTGCGGCCGGCGTACCGGTTGACTTCCCGGTCGATGAGCCAGCCCGCGCGTCAGGCTCACGGCTTCACTCGATAGAGGAGGTGAGGGATCTTCCCCCTGTCGATATCCGTCAGTACAACGCCGTGCAGGTATGGCTCGAGGCAACATCGATCCTCGTCCGTCATTTCGACCACGAAGTGTTCATACGGGGCAATTGCGATCAATCCCCCTTCTCCCTGGCGAGTCTCATCAGAGGTCTTGAGTCCTGGATGGTCGATCTGGCTGACGGTGACAAGCACGAGGATGTTCACACGCTTCTGAATTATTCGACAGATGTGACGCTTCAGTTCATTCAGTTGATGTCGGAGACCGGAGCGCACATGACATCGAACGGGGACAGTGTTGCCGGACCCGATCTGATTTCACCTGACATGTTCCGGGAGTTCGCCCTTCCATACGAAACAAGGATCGTCGATCAATCACATCGGCTTGGGCTTCCCTACATTCTCCACATATGCGGGAATACGAATCGCATCCTTGATGCAATGCTCGAAACAGGATCCGACGGCCTGGAGCTCGACTACAAGACCGATGCGTCGCTCGCGCATGCAGCCATGAAGGACCGCACCGTGTTTGTCGGAAACATCGATCCGAGCGGGGTGCTGGCCCTAGGCTCTCCTTCACTTGTGGAGGAGAAAACACGCGAGCTGCTGACCATCTTCAGCGACACGCCTCGGTTCATCCTCAACGCGGGGTGTGCAATTCCGCCGATTACGCCTCCCGAAAATATGAGGCGCATGATTTCAACGGCCCGGGGTTTCTGAGATTCCAATGGCTGGAATGTCTTTCGCTCTCACGCCCAAAGCAACCGCGGATGACACGGATTTCGGCGGATAATCAATCCGTGGCCATCCCTGCTTCTTCCGCGCAGTCCGTGGTTAAGACCTGAGCACCATGACTTCAAAACAAAGAGTCCACGCTGCCCTCCTTCGCGAACCCATTGACCGGGTTCCCATCTTCATGTGGTTTCACCCGGAAACGACACGCCATCTCGCCGGGCTTCTTGAGATTCCTCCGGCCTTTGTCGGTGATGCAATGGGGAACGATATCCGGCAGACGTGGGTCAATAACAACTACGCGATGGAAGGAATCGTCCACGAACACGAGGGAGAGGAGCACACGGATGCCTGGGGCATCAAATGGAGAAAGATCGGTCACTTCAACCAGATCGTCGATTTTCCCGTTGAGCAATCCGACCGTGACGGTGTTCTCGCGTACCGGTTTCCGACAGGGCAGCAGGAAGAACTGCTGGGCCAGATGACGCCGGTCCTTGCTGACACTGCGAACTGGTTCATCGGCTGCGACGTGTCTCCCTGTGTCTTCGAAATGTACTTCCGTCTTCGCGGCATGAGCAACGCACTGACTGACATGGCAACCGACGAGGAGCTTGCACGGGAGATGTTCAGACGCTGTGCGGACTTTTCGATAGCTCTTGCGGAGAAAGCCTGCAGCCGTTTTCCGCTCGATTGGCTTTGGTCGGGCGACGATGTTGCGGGTCAGGATGCATTGATGATGAGTCCGGAAATGTGGCGTGACCAGGTCAAACCCGAGTTGCAGCGTGTCTTTGACGTCGGAAAAAAAGCGAACCTCTGGGTCGCTCACCACTGCTGTGGATCGCTGAGACCCATCATTCCCGATCTTATCGAGATGGGACTCGATGTCCTCAATCCGATCCAGTGCAACTGCCCCGGCATGGACCCGCTCACGCTCAAGAAGGAATTCGGCTCCAAACTCGCGTTCATGGGAGGTGTGGACACCGTCGACCTCCTGCCGAACGGCAGTATCGAGCAGGTCCGGCGTTCGACTGCACGACTTCTGGAGGGGATGACCGCCGGAGGGGGTGGATACATACTCGCCGCTTCGCACACTGTTCCTCCGGAAACACCCGATGAAAATATCTTTGCACTCTTCGCCGAGGCTGGAGTCAGCAAACAGGAAATTTTCGACAGGGCATCAACAATCCGTTCAACGCGCACTTGACAAATCGACAAACGATTTGTATCCTCAAGGTAGCATGAAACACGAACAGGGATATCAGTATTCAGCAGGTTATTGGTGGTGGCGCCGGTAGAAGTCCGCGCTACACTCCCTGTCGTGCATTCATAACAAATTGAATTCAACAGAACGGTGGAAACGCGGAACGAAGCGTTTTCACCGTTTTCGTTTTATGTGTCCCGAAAACCGCGGAAGCCTTCGTCCACGGCCTTCCTCCTCTTTCATCCATCACGTACGGAGGCACCATGCAACGCAAATTCACACTCGAAGAGAAGGAGATCCCGACACACTATTACAACATTCTCGCCGATCTCCCGACACCGCTTGATCCACCGCTTCACCCCGGTACCAAAAAGCCGGTCGGACCCGAAGACCTTTCTCCTATTTTTCCGATGGCGCTCATCGCCCAGGAAATGAGCGCCGAGCGATTTATTGAAATTCCCGATGAAGTCCGTTCAGCCTACGCGTCATTCCGGCCGACGCCGCTCATCCGGGCGCTTGCTCTTGAAAAAGCCCTGGACACACCGGCTCAGATTTTTTACAAGTATGAAGGCGTCAGTCCCGCGGGCAGTCACAAACTCAACACCGCGCTCGCGCAGGCATACTACAACAAAGCGGCAGGCATCAAGAGGCTGGCGACGGAAACGGGGGCCGGTCAGTGGGGAAGCGCTCTCAGCCTCGCGTGCAACATGTTCGGACTGAAGCTGAAGGTATACATGGTCCGGATCAGTTATGAGCAGAAGCCCTATCGCCGATCGATGATCCAGACATGGGGGAGCGAGGTTGTCCCGAGTCCCAGCCGCGACACCAATGCGGGCCGCGCCATCCTTGAGAAGGATCCCACATCACGAGGAAGTCTCGGCATCGCCATCAGCGAGGCGGTTGAAGATGCCGCCACACACGACGACACGAACTATTCTCTCGGCAGCGTGCTGAACCACGTCCTGCTTCATCAAACGGTCATTGGTCTCGAATCGATCAAACAGATGGAACTTGCCGGAGCGTTTCCTGATGTCGTCATTGCATGTGTCGGCGGTGGGTCGAACTTCGGCGGACTCGCGCTGCCATTTGCGAGGGAAAAGATCGGCGGCAAGAAAGTGCGCATCGTTGCCGTTGAGCCGGCTTCGTGTCCGTCTTTGACAAAGGGAGAGTTCCGCTACGATTTCGGCGACACGGCTGGAATGACACCTCTCTTGCAGATGTATACACTGGGTCATGAGTTCATGCCTCCAGCTCTTCATGCAGGGGGATTGCGCTACCACGGCATGGCGCCAATCGTCAGTCGCTTGTACAAGGATAAGTTTATCGAAGCCCAGGCGTACGAGCAGCAGGAAGTTTTTTCGGCAGCAGTGTTGTTTGCCCGGACAGAGGGCATCATCCCCGCACCAGAGTCTTCCCACGCCATCCGCTCTGCCATCGTTGAGGCGCAGCGTGCGAAGGAAGAGGGACGCAAGAAAACGATCCTGTTCAATCTCAGCGGGCACGGACACTTCGACATGGGTTCGTACGACGCGTATTTTGCGG
>DATJQB010000011.1:0-20267 GCA_035506075.1 Bacteroidota bacterium
ATCGAGAAGGCGCGCAAGTGCAAGCCGGACCTGGTTCTGCTTGATATCGCCCTTCCGTCGAAAAGTGGCCTGGAGGTTTTGAAGCAATTCAGGCTCGAAATGCCGGCCATGAAAGTTCTGATGATCAGCGCATTTTCCGAAAAGCAATATGCTGTCCGGTGTCTCAAAGGGGGGGCGAGCGGCTATCTTACAAAGCGCAGTGCTGCAACCGAGCTTCTGACGGCAGTGCGGAAAGTTGTGGCGGGCGGCAAGTATGTCAGCGCCGCGCTGGCAGACCAACTGGCGTCGGAGATTGGCTCAAACTTGTCCGCAATTCCACATGAGCGCCTGTCCGATCGTGAATTCCAGGTTTTGTGCCTTCTCGGCCAGGGAAGGACCGTATCCCAGATCTCAGACACACTTTCCATCAGCATCTCCGCCGTGAACAAGTACAGGGCACAGATTCTCCACAAGATGAACATGAAGACGACGGCACAGCTCATTCGATACGCTCTTGATAACGACCTTATCGAAATCTCCGAATAGACTCTCCCGGGTACTGTTCCAATGCCTCTGCTTTGTTCCTTTCCGAACTGATTCATCGCCGCATCCCCTCCTCGTCCACCTACGTCATATCGCTTAGCATTATTTGCAGTGCGAGTTTTCCGATTAGTGCAATGTTCTCCCTTCTCTCCCCTGACGATATTCCATACAAGAGCACAAGGTAACGAGGGTTGGGATGACCGTTTTTGTCGTTTTTGCGTCTGGACGTGTCGACTCGTCGGTGATCGGATGCCTCTGCAATTCGAGTGATGTTGAGATCCTTGGATACTCGACGCACGTTGAGGAGGTTCGATCAAGGATCATCGATAATAACCCGCAGGCGGTCATCGTCGACCTGCGACAGGCAGACGGTGTCATGAAACCGCTCATCCGGAACCTGCGTTCTCTTTTCCCATCACTCATACTCATTGCTGTGACGGACACTTCAAATGCTGACCCGTGTTCATGGATCGAGCAGGAGGTAAACATCTTCCAACTGCCCGACGAGGAAGACAAGTTTCGGACATTTCTTAGTCTTCTGAGCGATTGCGTGTCATGGAATTCAGTGGAAAGGTCAGGCAGACTGGTGAAGAACGAACAGCACGTTGCATACACAGTTGACCATCGCTCCGTGTGAGGTGTCGACCGGATGCAACGGCCAATCAAGAAAGGAGATCACCCATGCGATGGTTCTACGATCTGAAAATCTCTGTCAAATTGCTCTCCGGATTCGGCTGCGTCGCCCTTATCGCGGCGTTCATCGGATACCAGAGCGTCTCGAGCCTCAGGGAGCTCGCAGCTGCCGACACGAAAATGTATGTCAACATGACTGAACCCCTGGGGGAAATGTCGGACATGATTGAAAACTTCCAGCAGGTGCGTGTCAGCTATCGGGATTGTATCCTTGCCCGTAACAGTACTGAGCAACAGAAATACGCGGAGGCCCTCAAAGACTACGAAGCCAAACTGCAGGCTGCATCAACCAAGTTTGAGAAGACAATCCTCTCGCAGGAGATCAAAGACGCCTACAAGCAATTTACAGTTGCCCACGAGTCGTTCATACCTCTTGAAAACCGCATCGTCGAGCTCGCGCAGGCAAACAAGAAGGCTGAATCGATCGCACTGCTGAGAGATGAAGGCAGCATCAAACTCGCAAAAGCCCAGCAAGCAGCCATGGCGAACCTCGTCGATCTCAAGGTCGCGGCAGCAAAGAAAACGGCGGAAGGAAACGCGGCTCTGTCCGACTCTGCGCTTACGACGGTCCTCATAGTGCTGGGACTTGGCATTGCGCTGTCGGTGGCTCTTGGACTTTTCATGGCACGGCTCATTGGCAATCCGGTCAGGGTTCTTGCAGGTCAGGCTGAGATCATCGCGACGGGCGATCTCACGGTTGAAGTGACGGAAGGTTCACGCGATGAGATAGGCCAGCTGTCAAATGCGTTCCGGAAGATGGTCACAAGCCTTCGGGATACGATCGGACGCGTGGGTGAAGCCTCGTCAGCGGTGGCAAGTGCGAGCAACCAGATCAGCAGCAGCACCGAGGAGATGGCGGCTGGAGCGCAGGAGCAGACGTCCCAGGCGGGCGAGGTTGCATCGGCCGTCGAAGAGATGACGAAAACAATCGTCGAGAATTCGCGCAATGCGGGGAATACCGCGGACACCGCAAAGCATGCGCGGCTTGCCGCAGAGCAAGGTGGAAAAGTTGTCGAGGAAACTGTCGCTGGGATGAACAGGATTTCCGACGTCGTCAATCAGTCCGCAGAGACAGTGAAGGCCCTCGGAAAATCGAGCGATCAAATCGGTGAGATTATTGGTGTCATCGATGATATCGCGGATCAAACGAACCTGCTGGCTCTCAACGCGGCGATTGAAGCGGCGCGTGCCGGTGAGCAGGGGCGAGGATTTGCGGTTGTTGCAGACGAAGTGCGGAAGCTTGCAGAGCGGACGACTAAGGCGACAAAAGAAATCGCCAGCATGATCAAGAAGATCCAGGAGGAGACCGTCGGTGCGGTCAATGCCATGGAAGAGGGGACCAAGGAGGTTGAGAAGGGCAGGGCGCTGGCCGACAAGGCCGGGCAGTCGTTGAAGGAGATCGTCGACGTTTCTCAGAAAGTAACGGACATGGTTTCGCAGATCGCCGCCGCGAGTGAGCAACAATCGAGCGCAAGCGAACAGATCTCGAAAAATGTGGAAGCGATCAGCACGGTCACTGCACAAACCGCGAACGGCACGCAGCAAATCGCCAGCGCGGCAGAAGATCTGAACCGCCTGACCGATACGCTTGCTCATCTTATCTCGGGCTTCAAGCTCTCGGCTGATGCTACGGAGACTCATGCCCGGCCGAAGGCTCCTCACATTGCGCGATCGAAAACCGCTGTGAAGTCCAATGGATCTCTCGTTCATACAGAAGCGTAGGAGGAGAACGCCATGTCAGACGCAAGCACTGTGACACACACCGGACAGGCGAACGCCGATGAGCTGCTTCAGCTCGTCAGCTTCAAGGTGGGCGAGGAAGAGTTCGGCATCGAAATCCTGAAAGTGCAGGAGATCATCCGGATGGCTGAACTGACTCGTGTGCCGAACGCGCCGCCGCATGTGGAAGGAATCATCAACCTCCGGGGCAAGGTCATACCGGTTCTCAGCCTTCGATCGAGGCTTGGGATGCCGCCGAAGGAGAACGACAGAAGAACCCGTACAGTCGTCGTCGAAGTCTCCGGCAGAGTTGTCGGCTTTGTGGTGGACGCCATGAGCGAAGTGCTGAGAATACCAAAAGGAGTTACAGAGCCGCCGCCCTCCATTGTTGGCGGCATCGACACCGATTTCATCACGGCGATCGGCAAGCTTGATGACAGGCTTCTGACGCTGCTTGATATCGAGAAGGTGCTGGCAAGCTAGTGCCACGACAGAAAAGAAATGTCGTGATTGGTCCACAACCTCTTCAACCAGGCAGTCGAGCCGGCATCCAAAACAGATATCGACTTCAAAAACACAAGATCACGTATTGGAGGCGGCACTAGTACAACCGGAGGTCCGGGGCGATCCACGCTCCGGACCCGGGCCATTCCTACGATGCACATGTGTGCAGATTGTTCACCAATGAACTCTACCGGGGTTATTCAATGAACGCTCAAGTGTTGTGCATTATTCTCTCAGCGGGAATTTCCTTGGCCGCAAACGATCCGGGGGTTTCCTCGCCCGGACTTCAATCGAATGCAGGTCTGTCGGTAAGCCAATCAACCAATGTGGCGGGATGCGACTCCCTTCCTCCTTCGACTGCCGCAACAGGAGTCAGCTCAGGAAGCGTCGCAACAAAGCAGGATGCTCCAACGCTTTCCGAGGTCATGGCGGAGTTGAAGCGAATCCAGGATGAGAACAAAGTGCTTGGGAAGCAGCTGAGTGCACTGAGTGTGCCTGGATCGTCGTCCCTCAAAGTGGGTGTCCTCGCGCAGATGCAGGGGCAGGTTCTCCAGGAACAGACGTCAGCCGTGCAGGACACGACGAGGGCGTATACGCAGCACTGGCAGCGGCAGTTGTTTGTCCGGCGATTGCGTGCGCTTTTCGGCGGCGAGCTATCAAAGAGCACTTCCTTCTTTGTAGAGTCCGATGCAACAAACATCGGCAAGGTCGACGCAGCCGGTTCGAAACCAACGAAAGTCTCAATGTATATCCAGGACGCCTACATCCAGCATACCTTCATGCCTGAACTCAGCATGATTGCGGGTCTTCAGCTCGTGGGAATTTCGCGGAATAGTCTGCAAAGTGCCGCCTCGCTGATGGCATTGGACTATGGTGCCTATCAATTCCTGACAAGCACGCCGCTCGACAATACGGCCGGCAGGGATCTCGGACTCAACCTCCGCGGCTTCCTGTTCGACGAGAGGCTGGAGTACCGGGCCGGTGTCTTCAGCGGCAAGAATGTGAATCTCTACACTCCCATGCGAACGGTCGTTCGGTTGAACTATATGCTCGAGGATCGCGAAAAGGGTTTCTTCTATTCGGGGACGACTCTCGGCAAGGGAAAAGTACTATCGTTCGGCGGCGGCGTGGATCTGCAGTCGTCCTTCCGGAGCTATTCGTTCGACGCATTTGCCGATCTGCCGGTCGTGAAGTCCGGTTCGCTCACCGCATCCGCTTCGTGGACCTACCTCGACGGAGGCGGATCCGAGCAGGATTCCACGTTCTTCACCGGCGCCATCCCGCGGCAATCAATCCTGTTCTTTGAAGCGGGATATTTCCTGCGGGACCTGGGTATTCAGCCGTACTTGAAATTCGAAACAGACATGGTCAATGCAGACGTGCTCCGTCAGGTGAACGCGACACCTGCGACGCTGGATTTTCAGAACAAGGTACGCTCAAAGGAGCGGTTTGGCCTCGGCCTCAATTATTTCCTGAATGGCCATGGCGCATCGGTGAAGGTTCTCTATGAATTTGCCACACGATGGCGCAGCTCGTTGACGCCTGGACTCGCCGAGTCGGTCACCACCGGCGAAGCCACGATTCAATTTCAATACTTCGTATTCTAGGACTTTTCATTTACGTGCTGACGGGATCAGCAGCTATCGCAAGCCGGGAAGGGGGGGCAGGCGATCGCTGATCCCGTTTCACGCCTGGATCGATCAATCTCATCAATCCGGCCCATCACTCCTCGGGAGGGCCTCATGAAGCGAAAGCGAAGTTCGCCCATATCACGATCTGCTGCAGTTCGCATCCACCGGCAAGCCTGGCGCCAGTCGTCGGACGGCATGTGTGTGACCGACAGCAATGGCGTTATTTTGGATTGTAATGATGCATATGCCAGGCTCGCACACTTCGATGCCGGATCCGTCATAGGAAAACCCCTCGGTGAGTGTTTCCAGGATGAGACCGCGGCGACACTGCGCACGTGGCACAAACGTCTCACGACGGATTTGAAGCCGCACGCGCGATGGACAGGTCCTTTGAAGCTGAAAGACGGCACGACAAGAATGGCCGAAGTTGTCAGCACCGAGAGCCCCTCCGGCATGGCCGCTCCCTGCTGGGCTCACACCTTCTACGATCGCACAGACGAGCAGACGTTGCAGAAATCCAGCCGTACCGTCGAGGCACTCTTCAATCCGCTTGACCGCAGGTCCCGCCGTGCACCAGCAACGCCGGCAAGCAGCGAACCCGTCAAGGTTGATGCCCTGGACCGCCGGCACGTCGAGAAAGCGCTCGAGGAAAACGAGCGAAAATATACGAGCATCATCGAGCAATTTGCGGAGGGATTCATTCTCGTGGGGGCGAAGGGAGAGATCCTTGAATGGAACAGGGCCATGACGCGCATCAGCGGCGTCTCAAAAGCCGAGTGTGCAGGTTTGACGATCTGGGAATTGTTGGATCGGATTGTGCCGGCATCAAGAAAGGGGCCCGATCAGATTGCGGCGATGAGATTAATGGCGGAGCAGATGCTCCTCTCGGGTGTTGTGCCTGAAGAGAATGATGTCCTGGAATTTGAATTGGAGTTGCCGGATGGCATAAGGAAGTATGTTCAGCAGACGGTCTTCGTTATCCAGCTCGAAGAGGGGAACCGGCTCGGTCTGATGTTCCAGGACATCACGCAGCGGAAAGAGATCGAAATCGCCTTGATGGATAGTGAACAGCGGTTTCGCACAATCGTCCGCCAATCGTGGGATGTTGTGTCGGTGCACGATCGTGCTATGAACGTGCTCTACGTGACACCATCGATTGAGCAGGTGCTCGGATATGCTGTGAGCGGCTTTCAAGCGATCAGGGTCTGGGACATCATTCATCCGGATGACAGGGGCGTGGCTCACAGGGAAATGGGGAAAGTCCTGAACAAGGAGAATAAGGGCAACCCGACGCTACTGCGCGTGCGCTGCATGGACGGGTCCTGGAAACATGTGGAAGTGGTCGCAACGAACCTCCTCGATTCGCCCCCTGTGAACGGGATAGTCGTCACGTTCCATGATGTCTCGTCGCGTGTCGCGTCCGAGAAACTTCTGCGGGAGAGCGAGGAACTGCACCGCGGTCTCATTTCGGCTGTCCCGGACATGATTCTGCGTACGGATCTCGACGGGAATATCCTCTATGTCAACGAAACGAGTTTCCCCACCTTTGGGTTCGTTCCAAAGGAAAGAATCCTCGGCAAGAACATTCTTTCCTTTTTGACTCCGGGCGATCTGAAACGAGCTTCGGACAACATGCGCTCAATGTCGGGGCACCGGATGGGTCTCCGGGAGTACCGTGTGAAGTTTCTTGACGGGGCGGAGCTCGACTGCGAAGTCAACGGCGATGTCCTGAGGGATGACGCCGGCGTTCCGTTTGGCATGGTGTACGTGATTCGGGATATCACGGAGCGCAAGCGGGAGGAGGCGGAACGAAAACGGCTGGAGGCCCAGCTGATCCACGCACAGAAAATCGAATCGATCGGCACTCTCGCTGCAGGCATCGCGCACGATTTCAACAACATTCTCAACATCGTTTCCGGGAACGTCAATCTCCTGGTGCACCAGCCGGGAGAGAGCAACAAGCTGGCGAGGCGCATCGACGCCATTGAAAAAGCTTCAGAACGCGGAACTCAGCTTGTGAAACAGCTTCTGACGTACGCGCGCAAGACAAAGATCGAGCGTCAATCCGTCATGATCAACGAGTTGATACGCGAGCTCGCCGTGCTTCTCGAGGCAACGTTCCCCGAGACGATCCAGGTACAGCTCCAGTGTACGCCGCATCTTCCCTCGATCAACGGTGATCCGAACCAGCTGCACCAGGTTCTCCTGAACCTGAGCGTGAACGCCCGCGATGCGATGCCGGCGGGCGGCCAGCTGACAATCAGGACGGGATCTGTTCAGGGTGCCTCAGTGAGGGAGAAATTTGCGAAGGCATCGGCAGCCACATATGTCTGCATCTCAATCGTCGATGTCGGCATTGGAATGGATGAGGACACGCTGAAACGAATCTTCGATCCCTTCTTCACGACGAAGGGCATCGGGCGTGGAACAGGCCTGGGAATGTCGGTTGTCCACGGGATTGTCGAAAGCCATCACGGCTTCATCGACGTGGCGAGCGAATTGGGGAAGGGGACTGTTGTCACACTGTACCTCCCGGTTGTCGAGCAGGTCAGTATCGAATCACAACGCTCGGCCATGGATAGTGAATCCATCCCCGGCGGATCAGAAACAATCCTGTTCGTGGAGGATGAGAGCCTCACGCGTGAGTTTGTCTTTGACGGGCTCACGCTCAAGGGGTATCACGTGTACACGTCGGTCGACGGTGAGGAAGCGTTGTCGCTCTTCGACACTCATGCGGATGAAATCGACATGGTCATAACGGATATTGGTCTGCCGCGAACAAACGGGGAAAAACTCTGCCGATGTCTGCTTGAGCGGAGGAGCAATCTGCCGATCATCGTGGTGAGCGGTTATGTGGATCCGGAAAAGGAGCAGTCTCTGAAAACGATGGGCGTGGATGTGGTTCTCACGAAGCCGTATAAACTGAATGGACTGTTTGCTTCGATAAGAAAGATCTTCGATGCGCGATCGGCGAACTGAAACCATGATAAACCCGCAGGCGGGCTGGTTCTTGCGCGCCACATTCTGATTCTCCCTGCACTCGTTCCATCCTCATCCAAAGGGCCCCCTCCTGGTTCGGAGCGGGGCCCTTCCAGCTTCATCTCAGCTTCGAACCGAGAACACTATTTCGTTATTCCGATGACGCCACACGCCTCTCGGCCTCCGGCATTGCCTGTGGGCTGGGTCTTCAGGTCGTCTTCTTTGGCATGCACGATCACAGCGTGGCCAATGATCGAATTCGGTCCGGAAAGCTTCATCATCGGGTCCACCCATTCGAGCTTCGCGATTCCCTGTTCGTCGGCGACAAGATTGCCGAGATCACCCGAGTGCCGCATCTGGTCCGTCGGCCCACCATGGGCCATTTTCGTCGGATTGAAGTGCCCGCCTGCGCTCATCAGGTCATCTGCAGTACAATCGCCAAACTCGTGGATGTGGAATCCGTGCTTTCCCGGCGTCAGCCCGGTAATGTGCGCGTACACCTTGACGCCTGAGTCTGTCTGGGTGAATGTAACGATTCCGCGGACCGTCTTATCTTTGGCGGGGGCCAGCAGGGCAATTGCTTTCATCGGGCCGGCATCCATTTTCTGCATGTCGTGCTGGGCGACGGCGGTCAGGACCATGAAGCAGGCGGTGAGCGTGATCAGGGTTGTTCTCATCGGTGTTCTCCGGATAAGGATTGAGTTGGAGGAAGGATGTCTGCATCACTGTAAACCAAGAAAGAGCAGCTTTGGTTCGGGGGGGAGAATAAGTGTGGAGAACAAAAGCAGGGATTGACTTGATGGGGACTCAGTGGTGAGCCCATCGGCGAAGTCAACCCCCGCCCGATACTTCAATCAAGGAAATGAACGAAGAGGCCGTCTCTGAGTTTGGGCTCAAACCAGGTGGACTTGGGCGGCATGATTTTCCCAGCGTCGGCAATTGCGATGAGTTCGTGGATCGACGTCGGGAACATGCTGAAAGCGAGTTTCATTTCACCTGCATCGACCCGTTTCTCAAGTTCTCCCATGCCGCGAATTCCGCCGACGAAATCGATTCGCTTGTCTGTCCGAACGTCCTTGATCCCGAGAATGGGATCGAGCACGTGTTGCTGAAGGATCGTGACGTCGAGTCGCTCGACCGGATCGCTTGTTTGCAGCAAGGCAGCCGGGGCGGTGAGTTGATACCATTCCCCGTCAAGGTAGAGCCCGAACTCTCCCTTGCGTATGAGTCTGGGTCGTCCCTGGATATGTGAGACCGCAAAGGTCTCTCGCAGCCTTGCAAGGAACTGATCGCCGCTCAGTCCGTTCAGGTCTTTGACGACGCGGTTATAATCCATGATTTTCAATTGGCTCGCCGGGAAGCACACCGCGAGAAAGAAATTGTATTCCTCGTCCCCGCGGTGGTGCGGGTTTGCAACCTTCCGTTCGTGGCCGACGATGGCTGCCGCTGCAGTTCTGTGGTGCCCGTCTGCAACGTAGAGGTTCCGGACGCCGGCAAACAGGTGCTGGAGTTTCTGAAGAGTCGCCGCATCCCGTATGACCCATGACTGGTGGCGAATGCCGTCAGCCGCCACGTGATCGTTCTCGGCGGGCTGGCTCGTCACGGACGAGACGATCGCGTCGATGGCAGGATTGTCGGGGTACGTCAGGAAAATCGGACCGGAGTGGGAGTTCGTCACACGTACATGATTGCACCGGTCTTCTTCCTTGTCCTTCCGGGTCAGCTCATGCTTCTTGATCGTATCGTTCAGGTACTCCTCGACAGCCGCACAGCCGACGATGCCATATTGCGTCCGCCCTTCCATTGTCTGAGCATACACATAGAGGTACGGGGAGGGATCTTCGACGAGGATCTTCTCGTCGATCAACTTCTGAAGATTCTCCTTTCCCTTTGCGTACACCGACGGATCGTAATGATCGATGGAAGGATCCAGGTCGATTTCAGGCTTGCCGACGTGAAGGAAGGAAAGCGGGCTGCCGGCGGCCTCGATTCTCGCCTCATCGGAGCTCAGGACATCGTATGGTTTGGCCGCGACATCGCCGGCGAATTCAGGTTTGGGTCTGTATGCTTTGAACGGTCGAACGGTTGCCATGCAGTGTGCATGTCCTTTTCTTATACCACAAAGACACGAAGGAATTTCAGCTGGCTTCGTGTCTTCGCGGGTGTGATGAATGTATGATCGGTCTAGTGGAATGCTTCGGGATTAAATGCCTTGACGACTCGTTGTGCGATCTCGATGCCGACGCGCTCCTGTCCTTCAATTGTAGAGCCCCCGATATGAGGGGAGACGCTCACGCGCGGATGATTGATGAGAGCCTTCTGTGCATCGGTTGGCGGCTCATTGACGAAGACGTCCAGTGCGGCTCCTGCCACCTTGCCGCTCTCAAGCGCTTCGAGAAGCGCGACCTCGTCGACAACTCCGCCGCGAGAGCAATTGACGAGAATAACACCCTTCTTCATCATGTCGAATTCCTTCTTGCCGATCGCGGGCCCGGCTTTCTTGTCGGCAGGAATATGCAGCGTGATGAAATCGGATGCTTCAAGCAGCTTCTCGCGGGTTGTGATCCGCACAACGAAATCCATCATGGTGAACGGCGGATCATACGCGAGCACGTTCATGCCCAGACCGAGTGCGCGGCGGGCGGTCTCCTTGCCGATGTTGCCGAACCCCATGATACCCAGCGTCTTGCCGCTGAGTTCGATTCCCTTGGAGTACTCTTTCTTCGGCCATTTGCCCGCAATCATATCCATTTTGCTGACGTGCAGGAAGCGGCTGAGAGCGAACATGTGGGCGATGGCGAGCTCGGCGACGGAGATTGCCGATGCCCCCGGTGTATTGAGGACCGTCAGGTTTTTTGCCTTTGCAGCCTCTACATCGATGTTATCGAGTCCCACGCCGCCGCGCGCAATGACTTTGAGTTTGCTGCCAGTCTGGATAACCTCTTTTGTCACTTTCGTAGCAGAACGGACGATGATGCAATCGTACTTGCCGATGTTGGTAAGAAGTTCTTCGGGCGTGTACTTCACCTGGTCAACGTCATGCCCGGCGTCGAGAAGGATCTTTGCTCCTTCCTGAGAAATCCCATCCGTAATCAGAATTTTCATAAACACCTCCTGATTCGACGACTCATAGTGTGTGCGGAGCATCGCGCGATTGTGTCCGGACACTCCAGCCGGCCAACCAGTCCCGCTGCGCTCTATCTTGGTGGGGCGCAACGTAAGGAATTTTATCCGAACTGACAACTGACAACTGGCTCGCTCGGAGCAGCATTCTTGATTTTGGGACTTGAAATCCGATAGGATTCTGCTGTATGGAAGCGCCGAATTGAAATTGCCGCACTTTCCGTAGTCTCGAAAAAAACATATATTGCCTCCACACGCAGATGAGTCTTATCAACACCAGCCTGATGAAGGAGATATCCGATGTCGAACCGAGCACATAATTTCTACGCGGGCCCGGCGGTTCTTCCCGTCTCAGTTCTCGAAGAAACGCGGGATGCTGTTATGAATTTTGCGAACGTTGGCGTCTCGATTCTTGAGATCAGCCACCGGTCGAAGGAATTTGACGCCGTCATCCAGGATGCCGAAAAGGACGCTCTTGCGATCATGGGCCTCAGCGCTCAGGACTACAGCGTGATGTTCGTCGGTGGGGGAGCGAGCCTGCAGTTTGCGATGTTTCCCATGAATTTCATGAAGACGAAAGCTGACTACATCGTTACCGGCGAGTGGGCCACGAAGGCGGCCAAGGAAGCGAAAGCCTTTGGAGCTGTCAACGAGGCTGCGAGCTCGAAGGACAAGAATTTCAACTACCTCCCAAAGAGCTTCAAATTCTCGCCTGATGCTGATTACGTTCACATCACGACGAACAACACGATCTATGGAACCGAGTGGAAGTCGATCCCCGACGTCGGGAGTGTGCCGCTGATCTCCGATATGTCGTCGGATATGTTCGGCATCAAGCGGGAATGGAACCGGTACAGCCTCATCTATGCCGGCGCGCAGAAGAACCTGGGCCCGGCTGGTGTGACAATGATCGTGGTGAAGAAGGCGTATCTCGAGGCGAACGCTAAAGAACAGGTGCCGACGATGTTGAAGTACAAGACGCATCTCGACGGCAAGTCACTGTACAATACACCGCCGGTATTCGCGGTCTTCGTTCTTGGCAAGACGCTGAAGTGGATCCAGAAAGAGGGAGGACTCGAAGCCGTTGAAGCCCGCAATCAGAAGAAGGCGAAGATGATCTACGACATCATCGACGCTCATCCGGAATTCTACAAGGGAACGGTGACCGACAAGGCGGACCGTTCGATGATGAACCTGACCTGGAATCTCCCGACGCCTGAGCTCGAAGACAAGTTTGTGTCGGAGGCGAAGAAGAAACAGATGGTAGGACTCAAAGGGCACCGATCGGTCGGCGGCATTCGTTCGTCGCAATACAACGCCTGCCCCGTCGAGTCGGTGGAGGTCCTGGCAAAGTTCATGGAGGAGTTTTACACGGCGAACAAGTAGACACCTTCCTTCCATCGGAGAGAGCCCCTCCCGTTCTTTCGCGGGAAGGGGTTCTTCTGGTAGCACATCAAGAGAACAAAAGTAAAACCGATCCCGGAGTCCTCATGTCCGGCCCAACGGCGCCCGTTCCGCTGACGCGCATTGAACGATCCATTCTCTTGATCCGGGGGACTAAAGTCATTCTTGACAAGGACCTCGCCGACCTGTACGGTGTGGAGACGTTCAATCTCAACAAAGCGGTGAAGAGGAATCTCGACCGCTTCCCTCCTGACTTTATGTTCCAGCTAACACGGTAAGAGTTCAACGACTTGATATTCCATTTTGGAATATCAAGATGGGGAGGTACCAGGAAGCTCCCGTATGCATTCACGGAGCTTGGAGTCGCAATGCTGTCAAGCGTTCTCAAGAGCAAACGAGCAGTGCGTGTGAACATACAAATTATGCGGGCATTTGTAGCATTGCGGGAAATGCTCGCTGGTAACAAGGAACTCGCGCAGAAGATCGAGGAAATGGAGAAGAAGTACGATCAGCAGTTCAAGGTTGTGTTCGAGGCGATACGGCAACTCATTGTTTCTCCAGCCGGCGCGGAAGAGAAGCCGAAACGTCAGATCGGTTTTCGCGTCGATGAACCGCTGGCGGCACATCAATTCCGAAAGAGACAGCATGAGTGAGAATGCCGAATAGATGCGGGTCACTGGTCAGTTCATAGACGAGTTTCACGCCGCGAACAAGTAACGGGTACAAGCGAACAGACGATCAATTGAAAGCCCCTCTCTGCGATCCTTGCAGGGAGGGGTTTCGTGTCTCAATGACGGTGGAGATGAGAATTCTCAATCAACGGCTCTATGTCATTTCGGGCGTTAGCGGGAACAGCGTAGGATGGCAGGAGTCGCGCGTGACCTATGCCTGGTGGGCCGGGGAGCTCAGTGATGACCGTGTTGAGCACCGCCCATCGCCTCAGCACCGGGAAGTTTCCCGGCCAGTTTCTGCGGCGCATGGATGAGTACTGGAAGGCATTGCGGGCAGATCCAGAAGTGATTCCCCTTGAATTGAAGCGTCACGAGAGGAACAACTTCTTCCGTCCTCCCGCAGCTCAAACATTGTTTCGGCTCTGTCGACACCGCACTCTCTCGTTGAGTGTATTGACCTTTAACCGACGGACGCAACGCGCGCAATTCGTACGCACTCGAGTTCGGACACGAGCGGCGAGGGTATCACCAGCTGTATCAATTCGTCTTCAAGCTCAAGGAGCTGCATCCGCATGGTTTCGCGATAGCGTTCGCTCTCTTTTACAAGGTGAGGAACGAGCCCCTTGTAGTATTCGATTCCCTCCAGCAGATTCTTCCTGTACTCGGCGAACCGTGTCTGCTCCCGTTCGGAAATTGTGTGCAGGACCTTCTGAATTTCGGTCTTCAGATGGTCAATGTTCAATCTGATTTCATTGATAAACATGTTCGGCCTGTCGCTCGCCGTCATCAGTTGAAGACGACCGTAAATGTGTCCGACCATCTCCTCCAGGGACGAGATCTTTGAAAAGTACGCGAGGTTTGGACCGGGACACACAGCGACGGGAAGCGGGTTCTCGCCGCAGGCTCCATTGTTGTTGAGGGCTGTTGCAGCAAGATCTTCGCACAGGCAGGTTTTCTCAAACAGCTTGTTGAGTTTCTGATTCAGCTCTTCGGGGCGAAGATCCATCGCCTCGAGCTGCTTGATCTTCAACCGCTGGTACTGTGACGACGCCGTGCAGATCGGATCTTTTGTGAATTCCGTGTTGCTGCAGAGAAACTTCTTCTCGCACGGGCTTCCGGGTTTGTTCATCTCGACACGCCTGCGCAGTTGCTGTTCCCCCGTGGTGTTGCGCAGGTTGTTGAATGGAATGCCGAGCGGTGAAGAATCGCTGATGTAGAAATCTTCCTTCGTCGCCCCCGCGAGCTGTTGACGGGTTCTCTCATCGACGTTTGTCGCTTCCGGCACGAGCAGGAATGGGGATCCCCAGCCCGTTCCATCAACCTCATAAAACTCTCTCAGAAATTCGTCTTCATTCGAAGTTCCGATCCCTCCTTGAACCGTGATCAGGACCGGCAAAGGCTGTTCCGGCGATCGCATGCCTTTCGATGCTAGAGCTGCAGAGTACAGCCCGTGAAGTTCTTCGACAAGGGCCCTTCTGTTCCTCTTGAACACATCGAGGATGGGGCCGAGCAGATCGCCATCAGAGGCGAACGCGTGGCCGCCGCAATTCAGTCCGGATTCGACACGATACTCAGAAACCCAGATCCCTTTTTTCGCAAGGATCTTTCCCTGGATATGCGCCGACCGATAATCGCTGACTTTGAGCGTGACCCTCTTGCGCAGCTTCCCGTTTTCATCCGGGAGAAAATCGGGGAATTGGGCCATGTAGCTGAAGAGGCGTGAGTTCAGTCCCGCGGAAAGAACCACGGAAGAGGTGAGTTCGCTTTTCGCAAAACCCCTCAGGGAAGAAAGCGCGTCAGAAAATTCTGAAGGAAGCTGCTGTCCGTTCTTCGGCGGCGCAAGACGGTCGAGCTTGGTCATAATATTGACGTCGATCTCGCCGGCGACGATCTCCGCCCGCAGCTCCCGTCCAAGTTGTTCACGAGTCGCCGGGTCATCCGTGCTCATCAGCCGCTTGTACATCCCCTTCAATGGAGACTGGTCTGCGAGCATCTCGAAATACTTGACGAGTTCGCTTCCCCGTTCAAATGCCGATGTCCTCAGCGCTGCGATCTGTTCGTGGACGATGCGTTGCACGAGGTTCAGGTATTCGGTGATTCTCCGCGCGCGGTAATCATGATCCTTCGTTGTAATGGGAGTGTACGATTCCCCCCGCTCCGTCGCGTGTTGTTTCCGCATGTGCTCGATGAGAATGTCGTCAACGATAGAGACAACAGACGAAATGCCGAACCGAGCTACCTTGATCGGTGTATCGATCGAGAACGCCAGTCCCATCACCGGAATATGAAAAGAATGCACCCTCTTGTTGGGCATAAGCAACCTTTGCACTAGATGAAACACCTGACGTTACGCACAAACAACCAACGATCATCGTGCGAGTTGATGATGATCCGACAACTCGTATACTACAGACGACAGACTACCTGGTTGAGATCGAAAGCGGAGCAGAGCGCGATGACGAGGACAAGAACCGACCCTGGTGTGGTGGGGCAATCGTACAGCGTCCAGAGTAGATACAAAGAAGACCAGGCTTCTCTTGCCTGGGGTCCGCACAACCGTGCCGGGAATACCCGGAGCCCGACGAACACTCTGTTGGTAAGGTATGGAATAAGAGGGCGGGACGCAAGCGAGTAGACGCGATTGAGCGCGGCTGCCGATCGCTCCGGCACTCCATGATTATGAGTGACGGTCGCTGTTTCCTGAGAAAGTATCTCCTTTCGCCGGCGCCGCAAGCTTGCTCCGCAGAGTGCTGCGAGGCAAGCCGAGGAGTTCTGCAGCGGCGCTCATGTTGTGACCTGTAAGGGATCGACCCCGGATAATTTCTTCGGGAGAAGTCGTGTCGGAACGGGCGGGAAGAGTCCGAAGAGATCCTTCTGGTCACGGACGTTGCCGGCCCGGAAGTACGATTGTAGCGGGTCCAACACCTCGATGGTGAAGAGCTTCTGTTTGTCTAGGTTCCCGTGCTTCTCGAACAGGTGGGCGAAGAGCATCGGACATAGATCACAGAATTGCCGCAAGCGGGGGAAGAGCAATCACTGTGACAGTGCAGCGAGCGGAGTCTCTGCTCGGCCATGAATGTTGAGCGCGGTCTCCGCTGGCGAAAGGCTTGGCCCGGCACTGTGTCGCCTGCAATGATCCATCCCATGCGCCAACAACCAAACGAATCACACTGACACCACATGCACCGAATGTTGCGTTTCTAAACGCAACGACGTACCTTCTCGTACAAACTGCTCTCCGCGACTGCATCCTGAGGCATTCGAGGGAGTCCCGGCAGAAAATCACTTACGAGAAGAAGACGCTCATCTTTGACGAAGATCCTCTGCCATATATCCATCATGAGTCTCCTCCTCAGCCTCGGGGCTTGCAGCGATGCACCGCACAGCAATCCTCTCGACCCTCAATCACCGTCGTTCAAAAGCCTCGCTTCAGTGTCTGGTCAGGTGACGATTCGAAACCAGGGAACGCCTGTGCCGGGAGCGACCATATCGTGTATCGGCCAGAACATTTCGACACAAACAGATGCGAACGGCAGGTTTTCATTCGCGAACATCTCGTCCGGGGCAATCGCGTTGGGCTGTGTGAAAGAAGGATTTGTTTCTGATACACAACGGGTATCGCTTGATCCCGGCGGATCGACCTCGGTGACCTTTGCTCTGAACGCGGCGCCGGTTATTTCGGCCCCGCGTATCGTCACCCACAAGTACGACCAGTACTATCCGAGTCCACAGTATTTTGTGGATATTTCAGCTTCCGTCAGCGATCCCAATGGAATCGCGGAAATCGACTCGGTATGGTTTGCTGTCGACACGCTTGCATTCCCCATGAGCTATTCGGTAAGCTCGAAGCTTTTTGAGACGACGATCTATAAGTACGATTTTCCTACAAATTCCATCCAATGGCTCGTGGGCAAACCGCTCTTGGTGAAATCGATGGACCGCTACGGCGCGGTCGGATCGAGCGCGGCATTCTTCGTCTCGCGGGTTATCGAAAACACAGCGACCCCTGACTACCCGACGTCACTTAACAACGACACGACCGGATCGCTTCCACTCCTGAAGTGGACGGCGCCGACTGTGACATTCAATTACTCCTACACGCTCGAGCTTGCCCGCGTGGATGCCGGTGTGGAGACCACAGTCTGGAAGTATGCACAGCTCAATTCCTTTTTCTCAGAGCTGCAGTTTCCTTCGGACAACTCGGGACTAATCCTGCCGTCCGGAAATTATGTGTGGCGAATCTCCATCGTGGATGATTTCGAAAACAGTGCACGCTCCAAAGGGGCGTATTTCGTGGTGAAATGACTATGGAAAACCAGCCGAACGACAGTTTTCACGCTCTCTACGAGGTGACCCGGACGCTCAATTCGATTCTCGAGCCGCACGAGCTTCTTGAGCACGTCCTCGCGATCGCCATGCGCCACCTGAGCGCGGAGAGGGGGTTCCTTCTGCTTGCCGATTCCTCCCGTGAAGAGGGGTTCTCGATTGCAGCGGTGGAGAATTTCGGTCCATCCGAAGTGAGCAGCAAATTCGCAGCCTCCTCGACCGTTGTACGGACTGTGCTGGACACCGGCGAACCGGTCCTCACCGCGGACGCACAGAGTGACGAGCGCTTCGACTCATCCGTTTCGATCGCGAGCCAGAAGATCATTTCCATTCTCTGTGTTCCCCTCCGGTCGGGCGAACGTGTGACGGGGGCTGTCTACCTTGACAGCAGCACGCATCGGCAGGCCTTCACGGAAGAATCGATGAAGTTTCTGACGGTCTTTGGAAGACTGGCAGCCGTCGCAATTGAGAACGCGCAGCGGTTTTCAATGCTGAGCGTCGAGAATATGCGGTTGAAGAATTCTGTTGATTTCTCACACGTCTTCCCGAACATCATCGGCAAGAGCGCAACGTGGAAGGAAGTTCTGAACCTCGTTCAGCGCGTGCTCGATGTCGATGCAGCGGTCCTTCTGACGGGAGAAAGCGGTACCGGCAAGGAGCTTATCGCGCGGACTATCCACGAGAACGGCAACAGGGCCGGCAAACCGTTCGTAGCAATCAATTGCTCAGCGATCCCGGAGCAGCTTCTCGAAAGCGAGCTGTTCGGCCACATCCGCGGATCGTTTACGGGTGCAGTGGCGGACAAGAAAGGACTTGTTGAAGTCGCTCATGGTGGCACGCTGCTGCTTGATGAAATCGCCGACATGCCGCTCGCGCTCCAGTCGAAATTGCTCAGGCTTCTGCAGGAGAAGGAATACAGGCGCGTGGGGGACACCACGAACCGGACGGTCGATATACGGGTTCTTGCCGCCACCAATCGCGATCCGCAGGCCGAAGTGAAGGCCGGCAGATTTCGCGCGGATCTTTATTTCAGGCTCAACGTTGTCCGCATCCATCTGCCTCCATTGCGGGAACGGCGCGACGACATCCCCGCCCTGGCGGAATATTTCCTCGCGCGGGCAGCGAAGAACTACGGGAGACCGATCAACAGCATCCATCCCGACGCGATGCATATACTGCTCTCGAGTTCGTGGCGGGGAAATGTGCGCGAATTTCAAAACATGATCGAGCGGGCCGTCGTTCTCTGCAGGGGAACGGAGCTTGTGAAGGAGGATTTTCTGTTCGATTCGACTGATACGGCGTCGTTGGCGCGCGCCGGCCTGACGCTGGACGACCTCGAACGGCAGATCATTGAGTCGACCCTCGCTGAATTGAAAGGGAATCGGACGCGGACGGCGGAACGGCTCGGCGTTTCCCTCCGGTGGCTCCAGTACCGGCTCAAAGAATGGGGAAGCCAGTAGTGGCTCAATTTCAGATTGAACAAACGCTGAGTGAGAGCACAACGACGAGCGTCTATCGTGCGTTCCAGGTTGCGCTTGCGCGGCGCGTGCTTCTCAAGGTTCTCCGGCCGCACCTGGCTCACGATCCGGTTATCCGCGAGCGATTCGTCAGGGAAGCGCATGCCTGCGCCAGGCTCCGCTCGGAACACATCGTTCAGGTATTCGATCTGACGGAATATGAACACTGTCCGGCGATCGTGATGGAATACGTACCCGGGCAGTCGCTGAAAGAAGTCCTTCAGGGTGCGCCGGCGGACCGGCCTGACCTCGCGCGGAAAACGGCCGTGCACATCCTCAAAGCGCTGAGCGTTGCGCATCGTCATGGCATCACGCACAGGGACATCAAACCGGGGAACATCCTTGTTGCAGAAGACGGGACGCTGAAGCTGACCGATTTCGGCCTGGCGCATATCGCAGACTCAATGCAGGTGACAACGGAGGGGATAGCGGTCGGTACTCCGGCGTACATGTCGCCGGAGCAGATCCGGGGAGACCGCATTGACGCGCGGACCGATTTGTTTGCGCTGGGGGCGACGATTCTCGAGGTGCTCACCGGCGAGCGCATCTTTGACGGAACGTCGTACAACGAATGCATCAGAAAGATTCTCGCGTTCTCGCCGTCAGCGCTGGATCAATTTGCAGGGAGCGCCCCAAGCCAGTTGCTCGCATTCCTGAAAAAGCTCATGGCTCCTGACCCGGCTCTCCGTTACCAGTCTGCTCCGGAAGCTCTCGAACAGATTGCCGAGCCCGAGGACATGCAGGGAACGAGCGCCGCCCCGGGCGGTGCGCGCAGCGCAATGTGGATTGTTGGCGCGGCCCTCATTGTGCTCGCTGCGATTCTCTCGATCCTCCTCTGGCCAAAACCCGCCGATAGGAAGAACGAAACGGTCGCACAGCAGGGTTCTCTTCTTACAGTGCCGACTCCGCCGGTTGTCGATTCTGCGGCGGGTTCGCGCGGAAAGTCCGTCCAGACACAACATGAGAAAGCCCCTGATGCCGCCGGCTCCATTGTCGATCATCAGCAGAAGAATGAAGAGCGGCACGATTCGCCTGAAAATGCTCCGGGGTTTTCGTTCCTGCGTCTCACCGCCACGCCATGGGCGAAGATCTTTGTGGATGGTCGGGCGATCGGAGAGACTCCCATGGGCCAGACACTTAAGATCGCGGCCGGAAAACATTCCGTCACGTTCACAAAT
>DATJQB010000012.1:0-7147 GCA_035506075.1 Bacteroidota bacterium
CGTGCTGGACTCTGCCGGTGTAACAGAACTCACCTCAGGTGTTTCCATCGCTGCTGCCACTCGTCCCGCGGAATTCCGGTTAGATCAGAACTATCCCAACCCGTTCAATCCGAAAACAGTTATCAGCGGACAGTGGACAGCGGACAGTTGGGTACGGCTGGTGGTGTACGATCTGCTCGGTCGGGAAGTTGCCGTCCTGGCGAACGGACGATATCCTGCTGGGAACTACACGTTTACTTTTGACGGCACGAACCTCGCAAGCGGCGTGTACCTCTGCCGCCTGACCGCGGGCGCCCATTCTGCTGTGAAGAAAATGCTCTTACTCCGTTGACGATTGATCTCAAAGTCTCCCGGTCTTCCCATCTCCCCCTCGGGGTGAAGAGTGTGGGGATATGGAGAGGGGACTCTAGATAGATCTGGCGACGAACTGTCGACCGCGGACTGTCAACTGTCTGCTGTCGGCTGATCGCTGTTTCCTTCATTGAATTCCAACTGAATTTTCCGTAAGTTATGAACAATACATTGCGGATTCTCAGCTTTGGAGTTGCAGACGTTTCAGTTTCTTCTTTTTTGCCTTCTTTTGGGGGGATACACTGCTGGGGCCGCGATCCCGATCCTCCTGAGCTTCGCCGGGCGGAGATCGGATCCCGTCAGGAAATTCGCTGATCCACGGATCTTGCGATTCGTCGGTCTCGCCGCGGCAATTATTGCTTCAGTCGCGGGACTTGCCCTCTCGTTGAGCGTCCTCCTTTCCGGCACGCCATTCCACCTCGAGTTTCAACAGACATTTCCGGTCGGCGCGATGGCGTTTCATGCCGACTCGCTGAGCGCGTTTTTCCTCCTGGTGATTTCCCTGCTTGCCGCGGTGGTGTCGCTCTATTCATTCGGCTATACCGACGACTTCCTCGGTCGAAGGAATATAGGGCTGTTCCTCCTGCTCTATAATATCTTCCTTCTCACCATGTCGTGCGTCGTTTTCGCCGCACACGCACTGCTCTTCCTGTTTCTGTGGGAAGGTATGTCGCTCTCGACCTTCTTCCTTATCAATTTCGATCACGAGGATCCGGCATCTCGTCGGGCGGGATTTCTTTACGTTGTGATGACACACATCGGAACGGCGTTCCTGGTCGTACTCTTCGCGCTGTTCTACGCGTACACGGGATCGTTCTCCTTTCAAGCGTGGCACGATTCCATGTCGAGCCTCCCGGCGGCGGTGCCAACACTGATTTTCCTTCTCACTCTTGCTGGTTTCGGGACAAAGGCCGGCATCATCCCTCTCCATATCTGGCTGCCGGAGGCGCATCCGGCCGCACCGTCCAACGTCTCCGCCCTGATGTCCGGCGTCATGATAAAGACCGGTATCTACGGCATCGTCCGCGTCCTGTTTGATTTCCTCGGAGCGTCGATCCCCGAATGGTGGGGAGTCGTCGTCCTTGGCATAGCGGTCGTGTCATCCGTCCTCGGCGTTCTCTACGCCCTGACGGAGCACGATTTGAAACGGCTTCTCGCGTTCCATAGCATCGAGAACATCGGCATTATCCTGATGGGCGTCGGCGCGTCGCTGCTCTTCATCTCACTTGGGGACAGGCCGCTCGCCGCGATTGCCTTGATTGCCGGCCTGTACCATGTTCTTAATCATGCCATGTTTAAGGGACTGCTTTTCCTCGGTGCGGGATCGGTCATGCATGGGACGCACACCAAGAATATTGAGAAGCTTGGCGGATTGATCCGGAAGATGCCGTGGACGTCATTCTTCTTCCTGGTCGGCGCTGTGGCCATCTCCGCGCTTCCACCGCTGAATGGGTTCGTGAGTGAATGGCTGACATTTCAGGCCCTCCTGTTCGGATTCCAGCTCACCGACCTCACCGTGAAGATTGCCGTTCCATTGACCGTTGCTTTGCTCGCATTGACCGGCGCGCTCGCGGCGGCCTGCTTTGTCAAGGCGTTCGGGATCACCTTCCTCGGTGTCGCCCGCTCGGAACATGCGGAGAATGCACACGAGTCCGTGCCATCCATGACGGTGTCGATGGGCATTCTTGCGCTCGTGTGCCTCGTCCTTGGAGTTGTCCCCGGGCTGACCATCGGGATACTCCAGCCACTCGCCGGATCTCTGGCAGGATCGGTCCCGGCAGCGCCTCTTGTTCTCAACAACAACGTCTTGAATGTCCCACCGGGGATCTCGACACACGTCTCGCCCGGAGCGATTGCACTTCTTCTTCTCGCGCTGGTCGCCGTCCCGCTCGCCATCGGGGCGGCGCTGGGTGGGCGTATGCGCAAACGCATCGCGATGACGTGGGCGTGCGGTCTGCCTGGGGTCGAGCCGCAGATGCAATACACCGCGACAGGGTTCAGCAAGCCGATCCGTCTGATCTTCTCGAATATCTATCGCGCGACGCATGAGATCGAAGTCTCCGAGGAGACTTCACCGTACTTTCGTCCCGACATTACCTACGCGCTGAAGACGGAATCCGTCTTCTTGAAATACCTCTACGAACCCACATATGCGGTCGTTCTTCGCGCCGCTCGGCTGTTCCGGGCCGTCCAGACGGGCAGGATCCAGACCTACCTGGCATACATCTTTCTTGCCCTCATCCTTCTTCTCCTTTTTGCGCGATGATCAGTCTTCTCGACATCCTGCTGCAATCCCTGCTGCAGATCCTGATTGTCCTGCTCGCCGCCCCACTGGTGAGCGGAATCATCAAAAAGACGAAGGCCCGCCTCCAGCGCCGGAAGGGAGCAAGCATCCTCCAGCCGTACTACGACCTCTGGAAGCTGATGCGCAAGGAGGTCGTTGTTTCGTCCGTTGCGTCCTGGATCTTTCGTTTGACGCCTTCCCTGGTTTTCGCTTCCACGCTCGTCATCGCCCTCCTCGTCCCAACGGTCATCACGCCCGTCGATCTGAATTGGATCGGTGATATCATCACCGTGATCTATCTCTTCGCGCTCGGCAGGTTTTTCGTAGCGCTGGTGGGACTTGACACGGGAAGTGCCTTCGGGGGACTGGGCGCAAGCCGTGAAATGTCGATCGCTTCGATCATAGAACCGGCGATGATGCTGGCGATCTTCACCATCGCGGTGACCGCGGGGTCGACAAATCTGAGCGTGATCGTCGAGAAGCTTTCCACTACGCCTTCGACGATGCTCAATCCCGCCCATCTTCTCGCTTTCTCGGGGCTCTTCATTGTGACTATGGCGGAGACGGGGAGGGTCCCGGTTGATAACCCCGCCACCCATCTCGAGCTGACCATGATCCACGAGGCCATGATCCTCGAATACTCCGGCCGGTACCTCGCACTGATCGAGTGGGCGTCGCAAATGAAGATTGTGATCTTCTTCGCCCTTCTGTCCAACATGTTCTTCCCGCTCGGGATGGCCTCGAGCATGACACTTTCGGCGTTGACCATCGGCGCCGGTGCCTTCTTCGCGAAGATTGTCGTCCTGGCAGTCGTCGTAGCAGTTGTGGAATCGACAAATGCCAAATTGCGCTTGTTCCGCGTTCCTGAGTTGCTGATGGTAGCGTTCATCCTCTCGCTGCTGGCGCTGATCCTCTATTTCATTATCGGAGCGTAGCGATGGGATCGCCGAGTCTTCCAACCGTAGGACTTCTTATCGATATTCTGGGCGCAGCGATCCTTGTGTCCGCGTTCCTGATCGTTTCGAGCCGCAGCCTTGCATTCTATGTCCGACTCTTTGCCCTGCAATCCCTTTCACTCGGAGGCGTAGCCGTGCTCGTTGTCGTCGGCTACGGCGAGATGCATATCCTGATTCCTGCGATTCTCACGATCATTGTCAAGGCAATCGTCATTCCCGTCGTCCTGACCCGGGTGATTGAACGCATCCAGGTGCAGAAAGAGATCGGGTTCAGCATAAACATTGCCGCTTCGCTGCTTATCTGCGGTGGTTTGGTGATTCTCGCCGATTCCGTGGCGCAATCGATTCTGAGCGGAAGGGGAGCGGACATCACCGCGGTGTCGCGCGTGCTCTCGGCGTCCATTGCGATCATGCTGATCGGCTTGTTCCTGATGATGACACGCAAGAACGCGGTCACGCAGATCATTGGATTGCTCACGATGGAAAACGGCGTGTTTTTGTCGGGTCTCTCCATTACCTACGGCATGCCGTACATCGTTGAGGTCGGCATCTTCTTCGATATCCTCGTCGCCGTACTTATCCTCGGCGTCATCGTGTTCCGCATCAACAGGACGTTCGATTCCATCGACATCGATTCGCTCAGGAGCCTCCGGCATTGAACGCGATCATTTTCTGGTTTCTCCTTGGGTTGCCGGTCGCCGGGACCATCCTCTGCGCGATGTTCCGGCGGCGCCTGGTGCTCGAAGGCGTAACGGTCGCGTCCTCGGGCCTGACATTCGTCTCGGCGCTCGTGCTGATCGGCATCGTGATGCAGGAGAAGAGCGTGACATCGCCTCTGGGATGGTGGTTCGCGGACGGGCTCTCCGCCTACATCGCAGTAGTCGTCTCCGGAAGTGCGTTCGTCGTTGCACTCTATTCCACGGGCTACCTTCGACGGCAAATCGCGCTCGGGAAGGTGGACGACACTCACTTGTGGCTGTACTATCTTCTCTTGAATGTCTTCTTGTTTACGATGATGCTGGTCCTGCTCTCGAACAACCTGGGCTTCCTCTGGATCGGCACCGAAGCAACGACGCTTGCCACGGCCTTCCTTGTGGCATTCTACGAACGGGAAAGCTCGATTGAAGCGGCCTGGAAGTACGTCATCCTGTGTTCCGTCGGGATTGCTCTCGCCCTGTTCGGCATTATCCTTACGTACTTCTCGGCTTTGCATGTCGTGCCGCACTCCGGGAATGCGCTCAATTGGACGACGCTTCTGCAGGCGGCAAGGAAACTCGATCCTGCCATCTTGAAGCTCGCCTTCATCTTTGTTCTCGTCGGGTTCGGGACAAAGGCGGGACTTGCCCCGATGCACAGCTGGAAGCCGGACGCATACAGCGAATCTCCGGCCCCGATCAGTGCGCTCATGGCGGCAGGTCTGGTGAACGTCGCGCTGTATGCGATCATGCGATTCTACATCCTCCTGAACGCGTCGCTCGCGGGATCGTTCGCATCCATCCTGTTCATCACCTTCGGTTTGCTGTCGATGGCAGTAGCCGTCCCGTTCGTGCTCGTGCAACGCGACTTCAAGAGACTGCTTGCATATTCCAGCGTCGAGCATGTCGGCATCATCATTTTCGCGCTGGGCCTCGCAACACCGCTCGCGTATTTTGGCGCGATGCTGCACCTGCTCAACAATGCGATCGCGAAGATGCTGTTGTTCCTGACGGCATCGAACCTCAGAACCGCGTACAACTCCCGTCTGATGAGGAAGATCTCTGGAGCGTTCAAGGTGGTTCCCGTGTCGGCGACGCTGTTGATTCTCGGGGTCTTTGCCATCACCGGCTGGCCGCCGTTCGGACTGTTCATGAGCGAATTTACCATCGTGAGTGCCGGCTTTCGGCAAGGAAACATCGTCCCTGCGGCATTGTTCATCGTCATTGTCGCGGCGATCTTCGCGGGATTTGTCTACTACACATCAAGAATGGTTTTCGGAAACCCGGAGTCTGCGGTCACCGGCAGAGAGACCGGCACTCCATCCCTTGTGCTTCTTGGCGTGCTCTTGGTGGCGCTGGTGGTACTAGGCATCTATCTGCCGGCACCGTTGCAGGAAGGGATCTCCGGTGCTGTTTCGGTGCTGAGGGGCTCCTGATCCTTCCAAACTCAATTGGCAATCTACAATCGACAATCCACAATCCACAATCGTCCTCGCCCCTTGGAATCTCACGACGAATACCTAGCGCTTCTCGAGCAATCTCTCGGCGATCGTCTGGAGGTTCGCAAGGGCGCAGCACCCAATGAGATCTACCTCGTGTTGCGCGAGGATTCTCTCGGCGCACTGCCGGAGACCTGTGCTCTTCTCATGAAATTGTTTAGGGCGCAGTTCTCAACTCTCGTGGCAAATGATGAGCGGGAGATCAACGGGAAGTTTGTCCTTTACTATGTGTTCGCGCTATCCGCCGTCGATCTCTTCATTTTGTTGCAGGTGCCGGTCGACCCGCGGCACCGCGAAGTGCCGTCCATTAGCCCCAGCCTTGAGGCGGCAGACTGGTTCGAGCGCGAAGCGAAGGACTGGTTCGGAATTATTCCCTTCCCGAATATTCATCGCCTCGCGGTCCATCCGGATTGGCCCGAAGATGTCCATCCTATGGTCAAAGAGTTCGATACGCACACGAATGTGCCGCGCGTGAAAGGAACGCTGGACTTCAGACGGGTTGAAGGTGAAGGCGTGTTCGAGATTCCTGTCGGTCCGGTCCATGCCGGGATCATCGAACCGGGGCATTTCCGGTTCAGTGTCGCCGGCGAGCCGATCATCAATCTTGAGGCGCAGCTCTTCTATACGCATAAGGGAACGGAGAAGATCGCCGAGGGGCTTCCTCCGGAGCGCTTGGTCTTCCTCGCCGAACGCATCTCCGGCGATTCGACCTTTGCGCATGCGGTTGCATTGTGCCATTCCGTCGAGCGATTGAGCAACGTCGATGTTCCTCCGAGGGCTGCGCAAATCCGGACGCTCCTCCTTGAGCTTGAACGCGTGTATAATCACATCGGTGATCTCGGTGCGATCCTCCTTGACGTTGGGTTCCCTGCAGGGGCGTCGACCGCGTTTGCCCTCAAGGAGCGGGCACTTCAGCTGAATGAACTACTTGCGGGCAGCCGATTGTTGCGCGGCATCGCTGCCATAGGTGGCGTCCGCCGTGATCCGCTCGACACCCCGGCGAAGCGTAGTGCGCTGAAGCAGTCCATCACCTATTTCCGCCAAGCCTTCGATGCTCTGGTCGATTTGATGATGACGAGTTCTTCCGTCCTCGACCGGTTGGAGACCACGGGCCGGCTCAACCCGGCGGACGCATTCCGGCTGGGTGTCACCGGCATTGCTGGAAGAGCTTCGGGAATCGATCGAGACTACCGGAGAGATCATCCCCATGACGCGTACGGCAGATTGCGTCCGAAGGTCGCCCTCTCCTCGTCCGGCGACGTCCTGGCCCGCGCGCGCGTCAGGATCGATGAAGTGCGGGAGTCATTGTCGCTTATTGAGGCTCTCCAGGAGCCGTCAGCTGAAGGGGCCTTGCTACTCTCA
>DATJQB010000013.1:0-16109 GCA_035506075.1 Bacteroidota bacterium
GTTTATTTGTGACCCACATCACCTTGGAGACACGCCAATGTACCAAATGACCCGTTTTCGCCGATTCCGCTCTATCCTGTTTGCCGTGGCCGTAACTCTCTTCGTTAATTACGCACTTTCATTCGCGATTGCAGGTCCAGTCCATGCTTCCTCGACAGCACGAAGTGGGGTGACAGCACCGCCGACTCCCGGCAACACTCCTAAGCCATGATCTAGACCCTAGGTTGCAGTGAGGCTGTGAATATCAGGGGCCGCAAAGACTCACTAGATTGTTGACCGGTCAGCCACTTTCTGCGTATCTTAATTGGGAATACTCAAACCGACGAACTTGATACGACTATTTTAAATGGATGGGAACAAAGGGGTAGATGTCGCTCCTGCCGCTGCGAATTCACGGTGGCCTTTCCGATCAGAGTTCAATCATCTATTGAACGTTTTTCTATTCATCCTCACCTTCTTCACTACCACGGTGGCGGGCGTGCAGTGGGTAGGAAAGAACGCGTTTGAGCTTACCAACCTCTGGTATGGTTTGCCATATTCGCTTTCACTCCTGTTTGTGCTCGGCGTGCACGAGTTTGGACATTATTTCGCAGCGCGATATCACGGGGTAAAGGTGACGCTCCCGTATTTTCTCCCTTTCCCCCCGACCCCCTTCCTGCTTAACTTCGGAACGCTCGGAGCCCTCATCCGAACGCGTTCCGCCGTCCCAACCAGGAAGGCTATGTTCGATATCGGTGTATCAGGACCCCTGGCTGGATTTGTCGCTTGCCTAATCGTCCTTGTCATTGGATTTCTTACGCTTCCTGGCAAGGATTATCTTCTCTCGATCCATCCCCAATACGACTTCATCAGCAACACGACGGGAGATGGACAAGGCATTGGACTTGAGTTCGGACGAACGCTCCTCTACAGCTTTCTTTCCTGGCTCTTGACAAATCCAGCCACGCAGTTTGTCCCACCTATGTCCGAAATGTACCACTATCCACTTCTTTGTGTTGGCTGGTTCGGCCTCTTCGTGACAGCGCTGAACCTTATTCCCATCGGTCAATACGACGGGGGACATCTCATATACACGCTCTTCGGAGATAGACATCGCAAGATTGCCCGGACCTCGTTTGCAGTCCTCCTCTTCATGGGACTTCCCGCCGTGCTTGACGCCGTGATCCGAGGTGTCCTCAGTTACTTTACGCAGGATACTCCCTCCCAAATTATTCCATTCGCTCAATACAGCTGGACGGGATGGTTTCTCTGGGCAATCGTTTCGTACTACTTTATCAAGCTATATCACCCGCCAGTGCCTGACGAAACGCCGCTCTCAAGTGGGAGAGTCGCCATCGGCTGGATCACTATCCTGGTTTTCATCCTCTGTTTCTCTTTTTCTCCTTTTTCAATCACAATGTAATTTATCGCTTGACATTATGGTGAGCACTCTGTAGATTGGTTTAGAAATACGAGTAACACTCCTCCCAAAATCTTAGGAAGCCGACCAGAGCCTGATTGCTACGCTAGAAGTCTGACACGAAACAAAGGAAAGCAATCTGTGCTGCGGCTTCTGCAAGTCCGATCTCAAAGTCTCCCGATCATTCGCCTCATTCTCGAAAGTGTCGAGTCAATGCATCCTCGCGACCTTTCCATCGCTGGGCTCATCTCCGCCTTGCTCATCATCGGCGGCTGCGAGAAGAAATCTGACGCCCTTGTCGATTCAACAGGATTGCCCCCAGCTATCTCATCAGCACAGATTTTCCCCTCCTCCGTCAATACAGATACCATAAACGTCGGATCAACGAGAACGCCGGACGATACACTGCGATTTTCACTACTTGTAACGTCGACCATCTTGCGGCCTGCTGACAATATTCAACCGATCGTTTTTGCTTCAGCGACAGATCCGACGTCAAGCGCAATCGTCGCTTCGGGACAACTCGCCGACGATGGACTAGCTCCCGACCAAGTCAAGGGAGACGGCATCTTTAGCGGAACGATTATGCTCCATATTCAGAGAGTCCAAGTGGGATCATTCCAAGTCCAGGTGAATGCAGTTGGCTCGAACGGATTCGAGAGCAATACTGTTATCAAGCCCTTGACGATCTTCCGCGGCAACCACGCACCGACCCTCTCCTCGCTTGAAGCCCCCGATACAGTAACACTCTCGAGCGAATCACAGCTTCTAACGTTGCGTGTCCATGCTTCAGACCAAGACGGGCAAGCAGATATTGCTAGGGTCTTCTTCAACTCCTATAAGCCTGACAATTCACCGTCCAGCGGCAACCCCTTCATCATGTTCGATGATGGGATCTCAAGTCACGGGGACCTCGCCGCCGGCGACGGGACATACGGACTTGTTATAACCCTTCCCCCGACAACTCCGATTGGGACCTACCGGTTCGAATTCCAGGCAGTCGATCGATCGAACGTCTTCAGTCCAACGATCGTCCACCGAGTGACGATAAAACAATGAACCAGCTCTCTCAAATACTTGTGATCTCGTGTCTCCTGTCGAACGCACTTCTCGCTCAAGTGCCGAGCTCGTTCACAATGACCGGCGGCTCGACAACCTCGCTGCCTCCAAGCAACGTCATCAACAAGATCATGGCGCGAGGCGATTCCGTTTGGATTGGCTCAGGCAAGGGCCCCTCCTTCTCGTCTGATGCAGGAAACTCCTGGCGCCAGTTCTCGACCACTGAGACCTTTGATGAGAAGGGTGTCTCCGCTGTGGCAGTTCGGGGCAACGAAGTCTGGATTTCCACGACCTACATCACGAAGCCCGATAACGTGGAGCACCAAACGGGGCATGGACTTCATTTCTCGCAGGATCGTGGGCAAACATGGACTTTCATTTCACAGCCGCTTGATACTGGAAAAGTCGACACGCTCCTTTATGGGCGTAACAAGATTCCGACACTCGACGTTACTGTCCCGGTGGATAATGTGACGTACGATATCTCGATCAGCTCTTCAAGCATCTGGATAGCCAGCTGGGCTGGCATGCTTCGCCGATCGTCGAATCACGGCAAGTCGTGGGACAGGGTTATCCTTCCGCCAGATGACCTCGACCGGATCGCGCCTTCCGACACACTTCACTTTGCACTCGCCGTCGTCGACAAGAAACTCGGTTCAGATTCTCTGGTGGGCAATCTGAACCACCGCGCATTCTCTGTGCTCGCCGCAAGCGACAGCACAATTTGGGTCGGTACAGCGAATGGGATCAACAAATCGACCGACGGAGGAATCAGCTGGCGTAAGTTCAATCACCAGAACCAAACGAACGGTATCTCAGGAGACTGGGTTCTCTGCATCTGCGAACAGCGCTGGGGATCCAGAACAATCGTCTGGGCCGCCACAGTTAACGCTGTGGACCCCGATGAAAAGCGCGGAGTAAGCTTCACCACAGATGGCGGTGCAACCTGGTCGACAACTCTGCTGGGAGAATGGGCACACAACATTGCGACCAAAGACTCAACAGTCTATGTGGCCACTGACAACGGCCTGTACCGGTCAAGCGACTATGGAACATCCTGGGTCCGGAGCGGAACGATCTATGATCCAGTGACCCTTCAGCGATTCGCCACCGCAGTGGTCTACGCAGTGGGGACTAAGGGGGACACAATCTGGACAGGCGGGCCAGAGGGACTTGCATACACGCTTGATACACCCGCTAGTCCATTTGGCTCCACGTGGAAAATCTTCCGCACCTACCAGACGGTGCAGGCTTCCGGACAGACATACTCCTATCCACTCCCCTTCAGCCCGGCTGCTGAGGTTGTACGAATTCACTACTCGACTGCCGGCAAGACTTCGCCGGTGACGATTCGAATATTCGATTTCGCGATGGTGCCAGTGAAAACGCTTATCCGAAATGCGTCCAGGATTGGTTCGGTTGAGCACGACGAGATCTGGAATGGAACCGACGATCGAAACCGACGCGTCGCCAACGGCGTGTATTTCTATCGGGTGGAGATCGGTGACGGAGAATCACAATGGGGAAAGATCTTCGTACTGCAATGAACACTCATCGGATTGTCATCGCACGCACCCTGTTCGCCAGTCTCATTACACTGGCCTTCTTCCATTGTCGGGCGGGAGCACAGGACGGATTCGACCTCGGCGGTCAGGCGGGCGCGGCCATGCGAATGGGATTTGGGGCACGGGGCATCGGGATGGCGAATGCCCTCACTGCTGTCAAAGAGGACTTCGGCGTTGGCTACTACAACCCCGCGCTCGTCCCCTTTGAGACTCACCCGAACGCTTTGCTTTCGGCTGGATTTCTTCCCTTCGATCGCAATCTCAACTTCGCGAGTTTCTCGCAGAGCATAAAACCTACCGGCGGATTCTCACTCGCCATCATCAACTCCGGCGTCTCCAAGATCCAAGGAAGAAACGTAGACGGGACAACGACAGATGTCTACTCTACTTCGGAAAATGAGTTTCTTTTCACGTTTGGCGTGAAGCTGAGACCCAATTTCGCCATAGGAGTTTCACCGAAAATATTCTACTATTCATTGTTCGAAGGGGTCAAGAGCACAACGGTCGGTTTCGACATTGGCATGTTGTACGTTTTTTCAGACTCCTGGACGTTGGGAGTTGTCGTTGCAGACATCAATTCAAAATACAAGTGGGACACGTCTCAGCTGTATGGCGCCGCAGGCAACACGACAATTGATCGCTTTCCACTCCGTAGAAAAGTTGCACTGTGTTACACCCCGGTGATTGTGAAGGGGCTACTGGCCGCAGAAGTCGAGTGGATAGGTTCGGTGATGCTCGCCAGGGCTGGCGCCGAAATGGCCATCCACGAGAACATAAGCCTGCGGGGCGGAGTCGATCAGATCGATTTCGGACGCAACATTAACGCTAAGCCGAGCATTGGATTGTCTTTTCGCACGAACGTCGGAACAATTCATCCGGTTGTCGACTACGCGTACGTCATTGAGCCCTATTCAACCGGCGGCATTCATATGCTCTCTGTCAGAATGAGTTTCGAATGATCAACAGGCTGTCTTTTTTCATCCTTCTTGTTGCGTTGACTCAGTTTGTACATGCCCAGGGGACCTCGACCGGCGCGAGTCAATTGAAGATCCCTCTGGATGCCCGATCGGCCGCTCTCGGTGAGTCGAACGTTGCCGACGAGGGACAACTCTCAGCGTGGCTCGTCAATCCGGCGAACCTCTTCAGTCACGGCAATCTCACGATCTCCTTAACGCACAATCAATGGATTCAGGAAAGCCAAAGCGAGTACCTCGCGGTCCAAATCCCTGCCACTTTTGGTACGATTGGGATGGGAGTTTCAACAAACACAGTCCCCGGAATTGAGATCCGTGATATTCCCGGACCATCCCTCGGGACATTCAGTGCCAGGTTTGCGGTATTTCAAATGGGACTCGCTCTTCAGCCATTCCCTGCTGTCACTGTGGGGGCATCCGGGAAATTTGTCTATCAAAAACTCTATGCTGACGATGGTACAGGCTTTGGATTCGACTTTGGAGCTCACTACCAAACCCCTCTTCCCGGACTTCGCATCGCAGCCAGCATCACCAACACTGGGACGCTTCAACCACTCAGGACAGAGCGATCGGACCTTCCGGCGTACTTCCGGGGCGGGCTTGCATACTCGTTCGGGATTGATGATTTCGTCTTTATCGTCAATGGCTGCTCTGCAAACAATCTCGAACAAAGTGAGCACCATGCGATTGGCAGCATTGAAGCAACTTACAAACACAGCGTGTCCATGAGACTCGGATATGCTTCGGGTTACGAATCCCGCGGCCTCACTGCGGGGCTGGGCGTCCAGTATGAATTCCTGCAATTCAGCTATGCCTACGTTCCCTTCTCCCTCGGTCTCGGCGACGCGCATCTCTTTTCACTTGCATTCGCACTCTGATTACTATGGCCATCAATGTTGTACCTTATTCTGAGAATTACAGAGAGCAGTGGGATACGTTTGTCCGTAAATCAAACAACGGGACAATGTTCCACCTCCATAAGTTTTTCGATTACCATCCCAAGGGACGGTTCAACTGGCATCACCTCCTCTTTATGGAAGGCAAGCAGATAGTCGGCGTGCTCCCCGGCGCCGTGATGGGAAGTACATTCGAATCACCCATCGGGGCTTCCTACGGATCGATTGTGACTGATGTGATACCGTTCGTGCGCGCGCTTGAAATTGTCGATGCATTTTCGGACTATTGCCGCGAACAATCCTTCGAACGCGCACTTCTCACTCCACCGCCGTTCATCTATCAGAAAGTTATCTCGCAAAACCTCGACTATGCCCTTGCGTACAGAGGATTTTCGTACGACAAGCACTATATTTCGCACTCGATCCCTCTCGACCCAAAAGTAGATTTCCTCACTACATTTCAGAGCACAGCCCGTCGCTATATCCACAAATATCTCCGTGAAGGTACCCTTCGCGTCGAGATCAACGACGACTACGACGCGTTCTATCCGATCCTTCTGAAGAACAAAGCCCGGCACAACGTTAAGCCAACCCACTCCCTGGATGAGTTGCTTCGACTCAAGAAACTCCTTCCGGAAAACCTGGAGCTCTTCCTTGTGTACAAAGGAGCAAAACCAATTGCGGGATCACTGATGTTCGCTTGCAACGACCAGGTGGCTCTGTGCTTCTACAATATGCTGCTCTACGAATACGAAGAATACAATCCCATCCACATTGTGATGTACGAGGTGGCAAAGTGGGCGGCCGCCAAGGGATTTCGGTGGATTGACATTGGAGTTTCTCAAGACACCAAGGCCGAAAATCCAATGACTCCATCGATGAACCTTATCCGGTTCAAGGAGAAGTTCAATTCGCATGGGATTCTTCGAAGCACTTACTACAAGCGGTTCATCTAACTTATGAAGGTTCTCCACGTCGCTCCCATTAATGTTGCCGGCGTGCCCTACAGTATGATGGAGATGCAGCGTCAGTTCGGCGCTACATCGAGACTGGTGACTCTCCACAGAAATGTCCTCAGCTTCCCTGAGGACATTTCCCTCAACCTCCCTCTTCCCCGAAATACTCTCGCACGGTGGTGGCGCGCAGCCAAGCGTGGCGATCCGACGACGTCCATTCCCCACAGCACCGCACACGAGGGCTCCTCGCCTAGAGTTCATCGTCCCCGAAATCCAATCGAAGCCGCATATTTTCTGTTTGACGATATGCGGAGAGGTCCACTCGTTGAAGAGGCTCTCACAAAATACAAGTTGGATGATTTTGAGATCATCCACTATGACGGCGGAATGGACTTTTTCAGAGACTGCAGGATTGCGATGAAATGGAAAAAAGAGGGGAAAAAGATTGTTTGCCATTACATGGGGAGCGACCTACGTGTGCGTGGTGTTGTCCCATCAATGGATGCCATGAGCAACCTGAACCTGACGAACGAAAGCGATCATCTGCTCCTGCACGGGAATATCCACTACATATTCATACCGTTTGATGTCACGCCGTTTGTCATGAGGGAATCAGAGAACGAGCGGCTTCGGATTGTCCACTCTCCCACGAACAGGTCGATGAAAGGGACAGATTTGATACTCCCCGTTATCGATGAAGTCAGGAAAGTCCGAGATATTGAGTTTGTTCTCATAGAGAATTTGCCGCATGATGAAGTTCTGCGCATGAAGTCCACTTGCGACATCGCCATCGAGCAGGTAGGGAATCTCGGTGGAACAGGCTACGGGAGGAACTCCCTCGAAACGCTTGCGCTCGGGATTCCGACAATCACCGAGATGACACCCGACTACGTGGCCTGGCTCCCGGAAAACCCGTTCGTCCTCGCTGACCCGAAAACACTCTATACCACGCTCCTCGACGTCATCGACAGCGCAGACTTGCGATCCGAACGGCGTATGCTCGGCCGTCGCTGGGTGGAGAAATATCATTCCTACGAATCCGTACACTCTCGATTGATGGAACTCTATCGTGATCACCATATTGTCTAGGATTCGGACAATGCCACGTGCGCTTCTCCTCCTCCTCGCTCTTGGTCTTCTGATTCGCCTCGTATTCGTTCTTGCATATGAGCGCCCCCTCATCTCCGATGAACGGGAATATCATCAGCTCGGTTCGACTCTCGCATCCACGGGACGGTACGAATACAACGGTGCCCTCACGGCATATCGCCCAGTCGGCTACCCAATGGTCGTTGCTTCAATCTATTTTATCGCAGGGGAACATCCTCTCGCCGTCAAATTGACGCAGTGCCTTCTCGACGTGGGAACGGCGCTTCTTCTTTTCCTCATTCTTCGCATGGCAAAGATGCGGACCCGCCTGCTCGCGTGCGGATTGTGGGCAGTGTACGTACCGGCAATTCTCTACACAAATCTCCTTCTCACAGAGACCCTTTATACCATTCTGTTGGTTTTTCTGGTGTTCTTGCTTTCCCGCGGTGATCAGGACCAAGGATGGACACCCGCTCTGATGGGTTTGTGCATCGGTTTTCTCACCCTCATTAAGCCGGGAAGTATGCTGCTCCTTGTTCCGTTCGTCATTTACGCTCAGAGAATGAGGATGCCTCTTAGGGCTCTCTCGGTCGTTGCGGCTGTTACGCTTCTTTCACTTGCTCCATGGGTGATCAGAAACTACGTCGAGTTCGGGAGGATCGCCCTCTCATCGAATGGCGGCATCAACATGCTCATCGGGAACAATCCAAATGCGACGGGGGCTTACTCGGTTTCATTCGATCCGAAAATCCTTGAGGGTGCGCACAACGAATTTGAGGCGGATGCAAAGGCGGGCAAAGCAGCGGCTGAGTACATCATTGAACATCCTGCGAAGTTCGTCCAAAACTCAGTAAGGAAAATAGCACACTTGTTTGAAAGTGAAGGCGGTCTCATCGTCTGGATGTTTCACTCCGATCCGGAAGGTTCACAGACAAGGTTCTCGCAAAAGTATGGATCATTAAGTCCCTGGCTGATTCTTCTCGTCAATCTTCCTTACTTCGCGGTGATGCTCGTTGCTCTGCCGGGATTTGCCGTCTCAGAGAAGAATCGGTTTTGGTGGATCACGCTGGGCCTTCTTTGCACATGGATCGTGCTCCATTTGGTAGTTTTTGGCGGGAGTCGATTCCATTTCCCTCTTATGCCCTTTGCAGTCGCGTTCGCAGCGCTGGGCTTTGACGGCGGAGTACCGGGCTTCAGTCGATTGACGCGATCCCAGCTTCTCTTTACCCTGCTCGGAGGAATAGCGTTCATTTCAATCTGGGTTACAGAGGCATATGCGATCTTTCGTTGACGATTTGAGAAGCAAGCTTCGAGGTGAAGGTGCATACCTCACAGTTTTGTGTGCGGTCGGGGCGATGCGTTTGATCAACCTCGGCTTTCTGGATCTCCAGGCCTGGGATGAAGCACTCTATGCAGTCCGTGCCCGGGGTATTCTGCTCTTCGGCGGAATATTTGACCAGACTTCTTTTGCGATCGGCGGATTGTATTCGTCGCTGCACCCCCCTCTTTACGTCTGGCTGACAAGCATTTCATTCCTGATTTTTGGAGTAAGCGAGTTTGCCGCGCGCTTCTTCTCCGCGTTTCTTGGCGCTGGGACGATCCTTCTCATCTATCGAATCGGGAGGGATCTGGATTCTCCGAAAGTCGGTTTTGTTGCAGCGATGCTCTTCGGACTCAACCCATTTGTATCATTCTTTGCGCGTCAGGGGCAATTTGACTCGGCACTAGTTTTCTTCCTCACGCTTGCCGCGTACTATTACTTAAGGACTCACGAGTCCCGTGCGCTTCAATACGCCTTCTATGCCGGAGCTGCGGTCGGAGCGGCACTGATGACGAAGCTCTTTGTAGGGTGTGGAATCGTCTTGGCGTATTTCGTCTGGAAGGCATATGCTTCTGAAGACGAGAACAAAAGGAAATGGACCTCTCTTCTTGTCTCCCTCGCTGCGGCGGCGGCCGTCGCACTTCCATGGCACGTTTACATGACAATCATTCATGGACATGGACGTCCTCTCTTCTTCCTTGAAGCATCGGCTGTTCTCGAGCGGTCTATAAGCGGCGTGGAAGGGAATGTGAAGCCATTGGAGGTGTTTTACTACATCAATCAGCTATTGGTTCTTTTTCCCCTCGGGATAGCATGGTTTGTGATGGACCTTCGCAAAGCATTTGGAGAGCGCAAGTCCGGATGGTTATTTCTTGCCCTCTGGTTCCTGATCTTCTTCGTCGTTTTTTCCCTGATGCGGACAAAACTATCGGTCTACATTCTTCCCATGCTCGTTCCTGCCTCCCTAATCGCCGCACGCTCGATGGTCAATTATTCAAAAGGTCAGTATTCAGACAAGCTTGCGGCGGTGTTGCTCGGAGCAACCTCAATTCTGATTCTCTGGTCTGCCAGCCAGGACTGGCGTAATCTTGTCAAGTCGATTCCCACAGCGCTTCTTTCCGGAAGATTTCCATCCGGGAGTTCTGTGATTCAGATTCTCCCTCTCTTCGTCGTTGCAGCATGTGTCCTCTATCTTCTCCGGGTGCTCTATAGAAGAGGGGCACTCAATGTTGTGAGGGGATTGACGATACCGATCCTCCTTCTTCTTTCGTTTCTACTGACGTTTTACAGCATCGTAGGCCGTGATCAATTTCTCTATGATGATGGCGGCTGTGCGCTGGCGCAATTCATCGCCCAGCGAGGCCCTTCGACTATTCTTGTTGCAGGGTTCGATCGTAATCCTCAGCTGACGTATTATCTCGATGGGGCAGACATCGGGTGGCGCGATGATATTGAGATGACCAGGGTTGTTCCGCCGACGGCGCGATCGGAGTTCCGTTCCTGGCTGTCACAAGAATCGTCGGTTCTACCAGCGGATGCGCTTGTGATTGTGGAAAAAGACAAGTTCATCAGATACGAATGGGTGACTGCGGAAGAAATCAATCCCGTCGATTATGCACTAGTCTTCAACAGCCGACGATATGCCGTCTTTCAGAGAGTTCAGATCGATCAGCTGGCCCTCAGCTCTTCACAACATCACGAATCCATTCGAGGTTCTGGTAAGGAATAAAGCCGTAGTTGTAGAAGTTGAATTGTGAGATTCCGAGAGATTTGGCCGCATTCATCTTGTCCTGGAACTCCTTCTTTCCGCCGCTTTCCGGCAACCCTACCTGAAGTCCGACGATGATGCTCTTTGGATCGATCACGCGTTCGATCTCACTCAGCGACTTCTTTAGAGCATCCCCGTCACGAACATAGCCAAGGAGAAGAACCCCGCCGAGCAACTTCGCCGAGGAGACCGGATCGGCTGAGACGAGTTTCTGCGCAAGAGGGTCGATGCTCACGAGCTGGCGGACACTCGTCTTCCCTGCTGCTTCCCTGATTTCACCCAACAAATCGTACACCACACGTTTCCTCCACTCGAGGAAGGGCCCATAAACATCCGGAGACAGCGATTCGAGATCCGGATACACCTGCGCGGTCTTCGAAGGCTCAGCAAAGTAGCTCTCCAGAATTTTCCTCGTTTCATTGCGAACGGGAGCGAGATCGAGCTTTGAATCGTGCGCCCGTTTCATGCATGATGGGCAGAAGCAAAGGCCAAGAAGAAACCGCGCAACGATATTGAGATCGATCCCTTCTCGCTCGTGATGGTACCCGTGGGTGTATCCCTGGAACTGCAGAGCTTCAAGTTCAATCCTTTCCACATCATGACTTGCTACATCGCCGATCAGTGAGCAAAGATACTGCCGGACATCCGGATTGCTTGGGCAGAGATTATGATAGATCGGATCACCAAAGGCATCGATGCAAGCAACGTCGGGGTACTCCATCCCAAGGGCCGTGTTGTGGCAACAGACAATCCACGAATTCGTGCTAAGCCCCATTGTCCCAGCTATTCGTCTCGTCTTTTCAAGCCCCTCTCCCTCCTTGACCATTGAATTGATGCGGGGCTGAATGCGCCCGTAGCGCTTGCGGTCCGGATTGAAGTAGACAGTACCGTCCTCAAGAAACACCACCTTACGCTTAGGATCATGTGGCTCAAGGAATTTTCCAGTGTGATAGGCGGTCGCCAGACTGATCCCCGTGATCCCGAGCTCCGAAATCCTCTTCAAAACGGGCTCATATCCCTCGTCTACAAGATCCCACGGATAGAGCCACATCGAGGAGGAAATTCCGCCGGAGCTTTCAGAAGCGCCGCTAATCAATTTGGATAGTGTTGAGCGTTGAAGAGCAAGAAACCCAATGGGGGCAGATGCAAACAGTGACAGAAACGATCGTCGGTCCACGCCAGGTCCTTCCGGAAGATTGCATTCAGAGAGAGAGGTTTTGAAAAAATGTAGCTCATTAACCATCTTCAGTCAAGGGTGAAGGCGGCGTCCAGACTGCTCTCCCCGGCGATTCGAACACATCATCGAAGCAAAGCATATAGGCATACGCACTCCCGCACACCAAAGCAAGGACGCTCTCTACTCAGAGATACATAAGGATGTGTTGATAGCTGTACGAATGGTGGTGGTCATGCGACGGAAGTGCACACCACTTTTCTTCACTGCTATGGTCCAATTCCATCTGCACCGCATACCTGAATTGGCGCAGGTGATAGCCCGACTGTCATCTTGGTCGGGAAGTGCAGACCATGCTGCTTCCTCGCCAGAGCAGTCTCGTCTGTTCAGGACGCTTCGCAATAGTGAGAATCTCCGCTCGCTTGAGCAATCACAGGTCAAGCCTGAGCATGAAGGAGCAATGTTCGCTCAAGCACTATGCTCTTCGAATTCAGCTGAGCGCACGCTTTGGCGTCGAGCTTCGTTCGACTGACTTGCCAGCTCCGGATGGCGTTCCTTTGTCTGGCCACCTCTTCACACCGATTGTGCTAGACCCGGAGAACTCCACGGTCGCCAGTCGCCGCCCACCCAAAAAAGATATCAGTTGACAGAGTCAGAGGATCGACATATATTAGCACCAATTCCCACCACACAAGAACATACAATGGAGGTGACGCCCCACAGGTTCGCGTTACCGTACCGCTCCGATCCTTTGTTTCATTTCTATTGCAGGCAACGCATTCTCCCTACAACCAACACCATCAATTCCCACCTCATCATAAGGAGAGATCTATGGCACGAACTCTTGCTATCATTTTCGGAATGATCGCAGTTGCCGGTTTTCTCTGCATCCTCTACGGACAATCTACAACGCTGACTCTGGAAGGAAAAGTCCTCGACAACGAAGGCAAAGCCATGCCCGGAGCCAATGTTGTTCTCATTAATCCGCAGACCGGTCAACGACGCGGCGCAGCGACAAATGTGAATGGCACTTACAGGATCCTGGGAATTCCTCCCGGCACGTACACGATCGAGGTTACGTTCATCGGCTACCGACAGATAAGAAATGAAGATGTACGCTTCCTTACCGGTCAGAGACCTGTCATGGACTTCAGCATGACACCCGAAGCTGTGCAGGTTTCAGGCGTGGAAGTTGTCGGAACACGGGGGCAGCAATTTGAATTGCGCAGATTGGATGTGTCAACTGCTGTTGAGCGTGCTCAAATTGTCGATCTGCCATTGAACTCCCGAAGCCCTCTCAATCTCGCAGCACTCGCACCTGGTATGCGCACCTTCGCAGCGACAGCCGGCCGTGCGCTTCCTGCATCCGGTTCCTTGCCGGAATTGCGTTTCATCAATATGTATGTCGACGGTGCCGAATGGAAGAGCTTCTTCAATGGCAACCTGGTCGGCATACCGCAGACAGGATCACCATTGCCGCAGGACGCTATCCAGGAATTCCGCACGATCCTCAGTCCGTTTGACGCGGAATACACGCGCGGCGGCTCGTGGATTATCAACGCGATCACGCGGCGTGGAACAAACGAAACCCACGCAGAGGCCTTCGGCTACTTCCGCACGCAGGCACTGAACGAACGCGGGCCGTTCCAGACGACAATTCCCGACTACAACCGCCAGCAAGCTGGATTTACTGTAAGCGGAGCAATTGTCAAGGACAAGTTGTTCTACATGGCTTCGTACGAAGATCAAAATGAGAACCAATTCATCGATGTTGTCCCTGGCCGCCCATCGTATAATCCCGGGCTTTGGGACAAGTACAAAGGGACATTCCAGGCTCCAAACCAGAACCAGACCGGAGTTGTCCGCATTACTTATCAGGCTGACAACGACAACTCGGTCGAATACATCTGGTCCAGCCGTTATCTCGCAAGCAAAACCAATTTTGGAGCAACCGTTGCCGAACCAGCTGGCATTTACGGACAGTATCATGTCAACAGCCACATGGTCAAGTGGACGGACTTCATCTCTCCAAAAGTGTTCAACGACCTCAGCTTCCAGTATTTGCGCTGGAGACACTACGAGCCCGATGTCACGAACGGACCCGCCTATGTCTATCCGAGCATCACGCTCGGCGTCGGCACGTTCCCTGATGCTGTCGACGAAGATCACTACACCTTATACGAAAAGCTCACATTCAACGTCGACGATTACTACGGATCGCACATTGTGAAGGCGGGTGCGTTGCTCGGTATGGTGACGCTTGGTCCATGGTTCCCAAGCTACCTCAATCCGACTTTCACATTCGCCACTGACACGAGCGCGCTCCCGAGGACAGCGACCATCGGCGTGGGAGCCTTCCATCCTCTTGATCCAAGTGCCAGCGATGCACGCACGAGCGATGAAGGAAGCATGTTTGGCATTTACATCCAGGACCAGTGGAATCCAATGCCGCAACTCACAATCAATCTTGGACTCCGCTATGACGTTGAGTTGAGCACACTCGACAACAAGTTCAGGGTCCCCTGGGCGGACAGTACAAACCTCACGAGCGTCCTCCCGGCCGACTGGATCAATAAAGGTGACCGAAAGAACGATTGGACGAATCTCGCCCCGCGCTTCTCTTTCAACTACGATGTCTTTGGGACTGGCAAGACGATCGTCCGAGGCGGTTACGGCATTACCTTTGACCGTACTGCAACGTTTTTCGGTTACTATGAAAAGCGTGATGCATCGTGGCGAACGTACCAGATCCAGAATCCCGGAACCCTCGATCCTGCAATCCTGAGGGCCCGCATCGCCGCAGGGGGCGTGGGTGCCACGCCTTCGTTAAACATCATGAACGATCAGATGCGCACGCCGAAAAACACACAGGTGTCAATCGGCTTTGGACAGCAGTTCTCGGATGAGTGGGGCCTGAATATTGACTATGTTCACGCCTATGCACAGGGACTCTACTGCCCCTTCAACGCCAATTACTACAAGCCGAGTATAGCACGACGTGTTTTGACGACAGCGTACGGCGACATTAACGAATATGGCAGCAGGGCGAGAGCTTGGCAGCATGGCTTCCTCACGAACCTGACGTACGTTTCTTCAAACTTCAGGTTCGGCCTGGCCTACACGCTTTCCTGGAGTTTTTCGGAAAACGATGCGGTCAGCACAGCGTGGGCCTATCCGAGCCTTCTTGCGATGCAGCGTAGCGACACCGACGAGCGTCACAGAGTGGTCATCTCCGGGACGTACGTTCTTCCGCTGGACTTCAAAATCGGCGGGTTGTTGACGGTTGCAAGCCCCAAAGCTTTTGATGTCATTGATGGCCGCGATCTCAACGACGACAACGCAACGAACGATGACTTCGTCAACGGGCAGCGCAACCAGTTCCCAAACTATAACAGCATACGCAACTGGTACAAGATGCTGGACATGCGAGTATCCAAAGTGTTCACGATCGCGAATGCAAAGGTTGAAGCGCTTTTCGAAGCCTTCAACGTTGGCAACTGGTTCAACGCGGCCGGCTTCTTTGGAACGATGCACGACCAAAAGGGCAACGTACTTGCGAATTTCGCTCAGCCGAATGCCGCCTATGCACCGCGCCAGATGCAAATCGGCGTCAAGGTGACGTACTAGCTCCTTCAGAAAGGGATCATACCAACGATCCACAAGGGCAGGCATCCAGCCATGGGATGCCTGCCTTTTTGATTCATCTGCAAGTACAGCGCGATGTCACCAACCACCGATCCTGAGTGGAACTCCCCACGTTGAGGGCAAATCCTATGATCAAACGACTCCCTCCCCCGTTCCGCCTGTTGGCACTGAGCACTTGCCTGCTCCTTCCACAGCTGCTGCCGGCACGTCCCCAATCAGTTCAAGAAGCGGACTCAACGGTCTCACGTGCTATCTGCCCGGGC
>DATJQB010000014.1:0-8547 GCA_035506075.1 Bacteroidota bacterium
CAACTCCCTCGAGAAGGGTACCCAGATTCATGCGGTCTCGATCTCTCGAACTCAGTGCTGTGTACTGTCGGTCGCCGGCTAATAGAGTACCGCCGAGACGATTGTCTTCGGCTCACACACCAGGCGCACCCTCGATCCGGCTTCTGTCTTTTCACCAGCAGCGGGATATTGCTGGACGACGACGCCCGACCCGCTAACCTTCACATCAAAATCGTCGACGACGAGCCTGTTGATGGCGCGCCGCAAGCTCATCCCGCGAACATCCGGTACCACCACTGAACCGGAGTTTTCTTCCGTTCCGGTTTCGTTCAGCACGAGCTGGACAACGTCATCCTTCTCGAGGCGCTTGCCCGGATCGGGGACCTGCCGGACGACAATATCACCCGTGCCGATCGATTGTGTCTTCAGTCCGTGACTTTCGAGCAACCGGCTTGCGATGCTGACCTGGAGTGTCCGGACATCGGGCACACTGATACCGTTATTCGGTGTTCCCTGCTCCTTGGGCTGCGGCTTCTTTGTGAACCGGCCGGTCGTATTGATGATCCGCTCGGCGATTGCCCGAAACACCGGACCACTTGTTGATCCGCCGTAATAGGAGCCGCCCCGGGGATTGTCGAGCATGACGAGACAGACAACCTGGGGATCCTCGATGGGGAAGAAGCCGACAAACGATCCCGTGTAGCTGCCCGCTCCGTAATGTCCTTCCACAACTTTCCGCGAAGTACCTGTCTTGCCTGCAATGCGAACGCCGGGGATTCGTACTTCCTTTGCCGTGCCGCGTTCAACCACTCCTTCAAACGCCTGCGTGAGAAGCGCTGCTGTTGGTTCGGAGATGACCTTACGGATCATCTGCGGTTTGTTTTCCTGCAGCACGGTGCCGGTATTGTCTTCGATTTTTGAAACGATGAACGGCTTCATAAGGACGCCTTTGTTCGCCACGGTCGCATACGCGCACGCGATTTGCAGCGGTGTCACGGCCACTTCGTAGCCGTAGGCAAGCGTCTGGAGTGTCGTTCCGGACCATTCGTTTGGTTTCTTGAGGCGTCCGCGAACTTCGCCGGGCAGGTCGACACCCGATGGAATACCGAATCCGAAGTTCCGCGCCTGCACATAGAGCCGTTCCGCTCCGATTGTCGGGGCAAGCTTCGCCATGACGATATTGCTCGAAAGCTCGATGCCTTCCTGGAACGTCAACCAATCGTACGGATGCGTATCGTTGATGGTCCGTGTCTTGCCGCGCGTTCCGATCGGGACGATGTACTTCCCATGCTCGGCAAAAAACTTCTTCTCCGGTGTCACGAGTCCGTTTTCATACGCGGCCGATGCTGTCACAACCTTGAACACCGAGCCGGGTTCGAAAACATCTGTCACAACACGGTTGCGCGCCCCGTTGACGTCGTATGAGTTGAGATCGTTCGGATTCAGGCCCGGGTAGTTTGCAAGGGCAAGGATCTCACCGGTCTTCGGGTTGAGCATGACAGCAAGTCCCGCCGAGGCTTTGTTCAGGGCGACGCCGCGTTTCAACTCCTCTTCGACGATCGATTGGTAGCCGAGGTCGATGGTCAGCACGAGGCTGTTGCCATCGCGCGGTTCCACACGGGGATAATCGATGGACGGACGCGCTCTGCCAAGCCCGTCCCTCTGCATGATGACGGAGCCGTCTTTGCCGTGCAGGTACTCGTCAAATTCAAATTCGAGTCCCGAGATGCCTTTGTTGTCGACATCTGTAAAGCCGATCAGTGTTCCGGCAACATCGTCGTAGTGATAGAGTCGCTTTGCCTCGTCCATCGCGACGACGCCGACGAGTTTATGCGCTTCCAGCCGTTTTGCGAGATCGCCGGGAACGCGGCGTTCGAGCCAGACAAACCGTTTCGGTGCGCCGGACGCATTGACGCTGTGCAGTTTGGCAAGATAGAACGATCTCGGTTTGCCGAAGGCGCCGGAGAACTGCGCAGCGATGTCATCTGCGTATTCGCCGGCAACCTTGGGATCGGCGGCGAAGGAGACGAACATCGAGTTGGAGGCAAGCACGTTGTTGTTGCGATCGTACAGGTTGCCGCGCACAGCGGGGAGCACGAACGTTTGTTCGTACTGTTTCTTGGCGAGGTTCTGATATCGTGAGGAATCAAGGACCTGGATCTGGATCAATCGTCCTGCGATGAGGACGAAAAACAGTGCGAAGGCGAGCTTGAGCGTGAAGAACCTTCCACGCGGCTGTTGCGGCGTCTCCGGTTGTTGCGATGGCGGTACCTGCTGTGTTTGAGTTTTCTTCTGCTCCGTCATCAGTGCTCGCGCGTTGCCTCTTCGATGGTGCGGATCTTTTCCTGATCCACTTCGATCCAGCCGGGGACATCGGCGGGATTTTTCAACCCCAGCTCCTCCTCAGCACGCTTCCGAATCTTCTCCAGGCTGGACATCTGATTGATGCGGGCGCGCAGGGCTTCCTGGTCGCTTTGAATCTCCTGCAGGCGCACTTCGCTCTTGTGGATATCGTTGACAAGCTGGTTGACGGCAATAACGTTGCTTATGTACAGCACGATCGCCGCTGCCGATCCCATGAGGATCAGAATAATGTTGAAGGGAGAGATCTTCCGCTGCGTGTACTTTCTGTTGACGGGCGGGAGGGTCGTTCCCTGCGGCATCTCCGCCTGGGGGGGGATGGGCATGGTGCCGCTGTAAATCATCCGTCGTTGCTGTGTTTTCGGGGCCTGGGGCTGGGGCCGCTCACGCTGCTGCGGCGGGTCGGGACTCATCGCCCGCTCAGCAAGCACTTCAGCACTATTTCGGTACACTTTTGCCATACAAGAAGCTCTATCGCCATCACAAACAATGACGCAGCCGCACATCAGCTACGCATTCAACGTTCGTTCTGCAGCTCTGAGTTTTGCACTTCTTGACCGGGGATTGGTCCCGCATTCTTCTTCGCCTGCCCCGATCGGCTTCTTTGTCAGGATCTTCAGTCTCGGCTTGAGCTCGGTGTCCGGGATCAGCTTGTGGCCGGATCGAAGACTCTCTGCCGATTCCCGCCTGAAGAAATCCTTCGTGATGCGGTCTTCAAGCGAGTGATACGATATCACGACGACCCGTCCGCCCGCCTTCAGGAGTGCAGGCGCTTGCGTCAGGGCTGAACTCAGGTTCTCCAGTTCATTGTTGACTTCGATCCGGAGCGCCTGAAAGACCCTCGCAAGAGTCTTGACAAGAAATCGCTCACCAACGACACCCTTCACGATGGCGACGAGATCGCCGGTTGTTTCAATCGGCGCTGCGCCCCGTTGACGCACAATGGACCGCGCTATCGGGCGCGATGCCCGTTCCTCACCAAACTTCCAGAGAAGTGACGCGAGCTCCTGTTCATCATACCGGTTTACAACAGAGCGTGCATCAAGTGGCTGCGCCGGGTCCATGCGCATATCCAGCCGATCGTCGCCGCGAAAACTGAATCCTCTTAAAGGTTCATCGAGTTGGTATGATGAAACGCCCAGGTCGAACAGGATGCCGTCGACCCGGCTGATCCCCCGCTGCGCGAGCGCATCAGCGATGGCTCGAAAATTCTGATGAACGAGCATTGCCCGTTCACCGAACACTGACAGTCGTGTTGCTGCAAACTGAATGGCGTCCGGATCGGCATCAAAGCCGATCAGCATCCCGGTGGGATCAAGTCGTTGAAGAATTGATTCCGCATGGCCGCCCCCCCCGAGAGTCGCATCGACATACACACCTGCTGTCGATGTGATGAGCCAAGCCAGGACTTCCTCACGTAGGACCGGCGTATGATAGGATGCCAGGCGCACTGCCGATGGCCAACTATTCTGTCGGCTTGAGAACAACCTCGGCAACGGTTTCGTACGTCGCCGGCTGGTTGTTCATATACGCTTCATAAATCTTGGGATTCCAGATTTCAATGCGCTCCAGTACCCCAAGAATCAGCACTTCGTTTTCAATGCCAGCAAACTTCAGAAGATCCTGTGGAATCGTTAAGCGGGCCTGACTGTCCATCGGACAATCCGTGGCCCATTGCAGTAATGTTCGTACGAAGAATCGGTGTTGAGGATTGGAAGGGGAAAGGCCTCGGATGGATTCCTCCACTCTTGCCCACTCATCCTGCGGATAGACAAAGAGACACTGTTCGAATCCGCGCGTGACGATAAAATTATCATTTGCACCGGGCGAGACGTTCTTTCGAACCTTTGCCGGCAGCGCAATTCGTCCCTTGTTGTCTACAGAATAAGAGTACCGCCCTTTGAACGAAGACATGAAATCCGAGCCTTCAGAAGTGCCTGATTTTATTGGCAGAATTCTACCCTAGATTCCCCACTTTTCCCCACACGGCACTGAAATTTAGGGAATTGGCGATTAAAGTCAAGTGAAAAAGCACTGAAAAATCTGGGGTTTTTGAACCTGGCGAGAGTTGGCCCGAAATCAAAGGGGATCCCGTTTAGGCCGGAATCCCCACTCCTTGCTGAATTTGAGCCAGATCACAAAACGAAGAGGGAGGATGAAAGTGGCTATCTTTGGACACTGCTACTAAAGAAGACCCAAATCCGATAAATGTGATCGCAACTGGTCGGGCCCGACAAACTGGTAACTGTTGAATCCGAACTTCTGAGCGGCCTCGACGTTTTCGATCAGATCATCGATGTACAAAACTTCATGCGGATCCCGCTGCAGCAGGTCAAGCACCCGCTGGAAGATCGCAGGGTCCGGTTTCAGCGCCTTCAGCCGGTACGAAAGATAGTGAGCCGGAATGTACTGGAGCGCGCCGAGGTGTTCCATGCATGCGTCAAAGTGAAGCGGATTGGTGTTGCTGAGGAGACTAAGAGGAACTTTTGTGCAAAGCGACCGGACGAGTTCTTCCATGCCCGGCACCGGCCGGCCAAGAATCGAGAGCATCGCCCGCCGGAAGTCGTCGGATGAAAACAGTGGTACATGCTCCGGGCGAAGACTCGCAGCGCTTTTCGCATTGACAAGCACATCGAGGTTCGCGAGAAACTTCTCCGTTGTATCATCTGCGCGTTCGTACTTCCTCACAAGGTCAACAATGTCCCTCCCGTAGGTCTTCCTGTTTTCCGGTGTGTCGATGCCAAGTGTCTGGAGAAATGCTTCGGGATGAATGTGTACGAGAACGTTGCCAAGATCAAACATCACAAGTGCGGGTTGAATCTTCATGTGTACTACCCTAGTGTCCTTTCTTGAACAGTACCTTCACAACAGCAGAATAATCTTCGTGTCCCAGGCCCGAGCGTTGTGCTTCAACGAGCATTTGCTGGACGAGCTCAATCGTTGGGAGTGGCGTCTGCAGCGACCGCCCCGCCTCGATCATGAGATTGACATCCTTCAGCATGTGGTCCAGGAAAAACCTCGGTGCGAAATTATCCTGGATGATCGATGCTCCCTTGGTCTGATACATCGGTGAGTTCAGCTGGGATTTACCGATGATCTCCAGCAGAGTACTCTGATCGACATCGGCGTTGCGCGCAAATGCGAGCGCCTCGCCGAGCGTCGCGATCATTCCGGCGATGAACAAATTGCAGATGAGCTTGAGATGCGTCGCCTGCTCGGGCCGTTCGAATCTCCAGATCCTCGATGTGAGAAGCCTGAGGTACGGCTCCGCAATCTGAAAAGCCGCATCATCCCCTCCGGCAAACATCAGCAGGGTGCCGTCTGTTGCCTGCGGCACACTGCCGAGCACGGGAGCGTGAAGGAGGGACGAGCCCCGCGGGCTGTACGCTTCGAGGATGTCATGGATTACTTCCGGGGACACGGTGCTCGTGTCGATATGAATCGCCCCGGGCTTCAGGCCGGCGAGCACTCCCGCGCTGCCAAGAACAACATCGCGCAATGCATCCGGATTGGAGACCATCGAGAATACGATATCAGAGTTTGCAGCAACGGCCTGGGGCGAATCGCACCAGTGTGCCCCTTCTGCGATGAGTGGCTCCGCCTTGCTTTTCGTCCGGTTGTGGACCGAGAATCGCAGGCCGGCATGGAGAAGCCGCTTTGCCATCGGTCCCCCCATCATTCCCAATCCGATAAAACCAATCCTGTGTGTCATGAAGTGCCCCGTGGATCGTTCACGTGAGATGTCCGCCGCCTTCTTCAGCCGTGCAGCGTGATGTGGATGGAGGTGTCGAATTCGATTGAAGCATAAGAGCCTCGGCCCGCAGGTCCGCAATTGACCATCTGGGTGTTGCCGATCGTATCCATCCCCCGGGCCTCGTGGATGTGGCCGCAGATCAGGACGTCCGGTTGTCGGTGTTCGACGAACCGCCTGACGGCCGTGCTGCCCACATGTTTGCCAACAAAGATCCGATCCAACTTCGTCCCATGCGGGGGAGCATGCGGAACGAAAATCTTCCAACGCAAGGCACTGACATCACTCCAGCCGGCCTCAGCCCGCTGCAGAATTTCTTCTTCCGATAGTTCGTACGGTGTGTTCATCGGCGTAACGGGAGACCCGGCAACGCCAAACAGGCCGAGCTCCCGGATGGAGGCTCCTTTGGCGTTGATGTTGACCCCAAGTGCATTGTACGAATCTTCGAACGATGGAAGGTCCATGTTTCCGGCCACGGCGAACACAGGTTTTCCGAACTCCTGAAACCGCCGGAGTGCCACGCTGGCTTCCTGGATCGACCCGTGTGTCGTCAGATCTCCCCCGATAACAAGGGCATCAAAACTCTCCGAGGAGAGGATGCTCACCACCCTGTCATACGCGCCGTGAATGTCGGTAAACGCGAGGATTCGCATAGTAAAACCTTTGTAAAGATCGACATAAGTTTTGAGAATTGGTAGTCGATCATCGATTCGAGTCTCCCCGTTTCGCAATCAGCGAAGTTCGGGATCGGATCCCGCGGCTTCCCAGTCTTGTTTCTTCTCCGCACAGGTGGTACTTTGGTTGCATCGTCGAAAAGGACCAGACAGTTGATCACGAGCGACTATTTTCTCCGGATGATTCATCAGCTTGCGCAGGTCATCGCGAAAGTGCTCGGGCTGAGTCTCGAGAAGCAGTACGACGCGGCGCTTGATGAAGTGAATCGGAGCTCGAAGCAGCTTCTCGGGATGGATCTTCGGATGTTGACAACCCTCAGCGATGAGGAGTTCGTCCGCCTGCTCACGCTCGGCGAAAGGTTCGATGTGGAGAAATGTGTTGTGCTCGGTGAGCTGCTGCGTCTGGTTGGCGAAGTGAAAGAGCGGGGAGGGGATGAGGGACCGGCGTTCCGCGCGTATGCAGCCTCGCTCAGTCTGTTCCTCGAACTTTCGATCCGGGAATCGGGCGTGTTGCCGAGGCAGTATCACGACGAGATTGGAATGTTGATCGGCAAGGTGTCGGCATATGAGCTTCCCGTGCAGCTGAAGGTCAAGCTGTTCCAGTATTACGAATCGGTGGGGGAGTTCGGACGATCGGAGAACCTGTTGTTTGAACTTGCAGAGAAGGACCCCGCGTTTGTCGGGCAGGGGCTGCAGTTCTATCGCCGACTCCAGTCAAAGTCGGATGAGGAACTGGAACGCGGCAATTTGCCGCGCAAGGAAATTGATGCAGGCATACAGGATTTGAAGAAACGATCAGACAAGAAAGAGCAAATCGGAGGTCTCACATGGTGACAGCACTTGTGCTCCTGAGTGTTGAACGAGAAAAGACAAATGCAGTGGCGGAAAAAATCACGGCGATCAAAGGAGTGACGGAAGTTTATTCTGTCGCAGGAAAATATGATCTCGCAGTGATCGTGCGGGTCAAGGAGAACGAAGACCTCGCGCGCGTCGTAACAGAACAAATTCGCGGCATCGAGGGGATCGATCGGTCAGAGACGCTCATCGCGTTTCGTGTCTACTCGCGCTACGATCTTGAGATGGCGTTCTCGCTGGGGATGGAGAAGAAGTAGGCTTCAAAACACAAAGGGCGCCCTCATCGGCGCCCAATCGAATGCTCGTGTGTTGTTCCGGGATCAGTCTCAACCCGCCACCCCAAGTTTTTTCCTCGCCGCATCAGTCATCATCGTCGGTTTCCACTCCGGCTGCCAGACGATCCGGACGTCCGCATCACCAACGCCGGGAATTGACTTCAACCGCTGCTTCACGTCCTCCGAAATCATCGAGCTTGCCGGACACCCGGGAGAGGTAAGCGTCATCTTCACGCCGACCCAATTGTCGACGATCGTCACGCCGTACACAAGTCCCAGGTTGACGATGTCAACGGGGATCTCGGGGTCGTAACACTCGCGGAGCGCGTTGTAGATCTGCTCCTCAGTTATTGTCGCTGCCTGTCCTTCCGTCATACCACTGTTCCTTCCTTCCGATATCCGCCAGGGTTGTGCATTGAGCGTGTGCCCGGATCAGGGACCGATGAATCGCAGAGGGTCCCGCGTCGCTCGCTCTAGTAGAACAGCAAGGGTTGAGGGAAGAGTTCCGTCTCGGCAACGGGCGAGCGGGTCATCGCTAGACGCGCTCGACGTTCTTCACGGTAATCAGGCCTTCGAGGACCACCTCCTTGAGAAGAGGAAGCACTTCACGCATCTTGGCCTCTTCATCGACGAACAGGATCATGAAGATGCC
>DATJQB010000015.1:0-5554 GCA_035506075.1 Bacteroidota bacterium
CCCCGTCGACGATTGCTTTTCCCAGTCCCAGGGCAAGACTCGCCACGCCGTCTTCCGGCCTGGACCGCCCAATCGAATAGAAGTTGTACGACCGCGCCACCCCGGAAACATTCGGGTAAAATCGATCGGCGTAACGACAGCCGACGACTTCCTGGATGATCACCGCCATCTTTTCATCGCGATGCGGCCGACCGATAGCCCGTATGTAGTCTTTGGCGGACTTTAGAAACGTGGAGGCATAAACAAGTTTGACCGCTTCCATCAACTTCTGGAAGCGCGCGTCCGGACTCGGGTGATTATTGGGGATCATCTTCGTGCTGTAGACGCCGGCAAACGGCTGATACAATGCATCCTCCAGCAGACTTGAGGACCTCACCGCGAGCGGCGTATGTACTTTCTCGATCAAACCGCGGAGGTCGCCCAGGATTTCCGCCGGCAAGAGAGCTTTCTGAAACGCATGCCCTATGATATCGTCGGAAGCATCGGAATATGCGAGGTCGATAAGGTTGTTCCGTTCCAGGAAGGCGTCGAATACATCGGTGCGGATGACTGTAAAGGAGGGAATGTTTACGGCGATCTGCGGAAACTGCCGGGAGTTGAAATTTTCCCGGATCACATCGTTGATAAAGGCGAGCCCGCTCGCCTTCCCGCCGATCGAGCCGGAGCCGATCGAAGTCACCCGTCGGGCGGCATCAAAGAGGTCCCGTCGAAACTCCTGAATGTCTTGTTTCTCCAACCCCCGGTCGTTCATGCGAATCACAGAGTATCTCTGTCACGCAACGCTATCCCGCTCCCGGACCTGCCCCGGACCCGGAGTGGTGAATGACTCCCGCCAATGATTACACCCAGCCGCGGTCCTTACATGCCTGGGCTACGCGATTGATGGAGATGACGTACGCCGCATCCCTCATATTCAGCTTCTTCTTCCTGGAGAGTTCCCGGACTTCAATATAGGCCGAGGTCATTTTCGTATCGAGCTTTGCCAGGACCTCGTCCTTTTCCCAATAGTAGTTCATGTTGCTTTGGACCTGCTCGAAGTAGCTGCACGTAACACCGCCGGCATTTGCAAGAAAATCCGGGATCGTGAAGATATTCCGCGCGTTCAGCACGGCATCCGCCTCGGGGGTTGTTGGACCGTTCGCCCCTTCGACGATGACCTTTACCCGTTTGCTGATCTTATTGACGTTCTCGCCGGTGACCTGATTTTCAATCGCAGCCGGGATCAGGATATCGACATCCTGTTCGATCCACGCATCACCCGGAAGAATTTCATAACCGAGGTCCTTCGCTTTCCCTTTGTCGATGCCGCCGAACGGGTCTGTAATCCTGAGAAGCTCGTCAAGTTTGACCCCTTGATTCTTGCGATAGGTGTATGCTTTCTTGTCTGCCTGATCCCAGCACGATACGCAGACAACTGTGCCGCCGATCCGTTGATAGAGTTCGATTGCAAACTCAGCCACATTGCCGAAACCCTGGACACTCGCCTTGGTGTTTTCTGCTTTGAGGTTCAAATCCTTGAGCGCCTCTCTCAGCGTGAACACGACGCCATAGCCGGTCGCCTCTTTCCTGCCTTGCGAACCGCCGATGCTCACCGGTTTCCCTGTGATGAAGCCGGGGTATTTCCCACCATGGATTGTCTCGAACTCATCAAGCATCCACAACATGCTCTGTGGGCTGGTCATTACATCGGGAGCCGGGACGTCGAGATGAGGGCCGACATTCTTTGCGATCTGGCGAACCCAGCCGCGACAGAGTTGTTCATGTTCGCGCGGGCTCAGATTATGAGGATCGCAGACGACGCCCCCTTTGCTGCCGCCCAACGGTATGTCTACCACGGCGCACTTCCACGTCATCCACATCGCCAGCGCGCGGACAGTATCGATGGTTTCCATCGGATGAAAACGGATGCCGCCTTTTCCCGGGCCACGCGCATCATTATGCTGCACCCTGAATCCCCGGAATATCTGCACCCTGCCGTCGTCAAGCCGAACGGGAATACTGAAATGGTATTCGCGCAACGGATAGCGGAGCAGATCCCGGGTCGGTTTATCCAATTCCAGAAGATCGGCCACCTTGTCAAACTGTGCCTGAGCCATTTCAAAGGGATTATACGATTTGTTCGCCATTAGTATCTGCCTTTCCATTCGAGGGGTATGTTCTTAGAAGAAGAACGTGCAAAACGCGAAATTGTTGATTGAATCGCTACTAAAGATAGCAAAATCTGTGCTAGAAAACAAAGATGCCGATTTTGCCCCGTGGTAGTGGATAGGATGGTGGGATACCACATTTTCAGCACACTGACGCGGGAAACATCCTTCCGCAGTTCTCAACCGACAGGTCACCCATTCGCCGGTAAATCATTCCTGAGAAAGGACTGGCCTCAAATCAAGCTGTTTTTGAGGATTGGAATTCCAACGACTGCAGGCCTTCCGAGATTGATAATCGGGGAAATGCACCGCCTGCCCCCGGGGTAAGGCAGGACAAGTGCGAATCGTTAAATTGACACGGAAAGGTTTCTGAGGCAACGCTCAGGATGTTGGAACGGCATCGAGCGCTTTGTGGAGTTTCCTGCCGACTGTTTCTGCGATCGTCTGGAGTTTCGGATTATCGACAAGGACGTTCATCGACATCGGGTCGAATACGCCGATAACAGTGGTCTTCTCCTCTTCGTACACGACGACATTGCAAGGCAACAGGAGTCCGATGTTTTCCTCTGCCTGTAGCGCTTCGTGCGCGAGAGGAGGATTGCATGCTCCGAGGATCAGGTACTTTCTGAAATTGATGCCGAGTCTCTTTTTCAGCGTGTCCTGTATATCAATGGTGGTCAGGATGCCGAATCCTTCCCGTTTCAGCTCTTCCGTCACCCTCTCGACGGCATTCCCGAACGGCAACGATACTGTTTTGAAGAATCCATAACGCATGGCTAGTCCTTCCTCATGGTACTGCTTTCCCCCGGTTGCTTTGGAGTCCGGGGAACAATCAACCAGCCGATGGCGGCGCCGAACAATGCACTCATCCATGGACTGCTCGTAATGGGGCATGCCCCCGTTGTGCAGCCGACGATCAGGTAATAACCGTAGCCAATGCCCGCACCCGCGAGCGCCGGCAGTACATGTCGGAGGGCGATCATGAATGTGACAGGTTGTGGAAATTCCATGCCGCCATACCCCCCTTCAGATTTGCCACCATGTACCCTGCCTTGTGAAGCACTGACGCGGCGTGCATGCTTCGATGCCCGCTTTGACAGCAGCATACGATCATCTTCTGACGATGCCGTTCAAGTTCCTGCAATCGGCTGCTCAGTTCGTGCAAAGGGATGTGCAGCGCCCCTTTGATATGCCGATTGTCATATTCGGCCCGGGTCCTGACGTCCAAAAGGAGAAGGGAGGGGTCCTTGCCGATTCTGCCTGCGAGGTCAGAAGGCATATACTGAGTAACAGATCGCTGACGAAGCCGGCTTCTCACGAAGAGGAACAGAAAGAAGGCAACAGCCGCGAGGACTGTGAGTTGACTGAAGTTCACGTCTTTTGGGCTCCTGAAATTCCCTGATGTTCAGTTGATTCCACAGGAACCGTCGCCACAACCGCAGCATCCGGCAGGGGCATCACCCCCGGATTGGCCTCCCATCACGATACTGGGGGCAGCAATGAGCCGTTCGTACTTCCTCGATCCACAGCCGGGACATTCCACATCATCGGCAATTTCGCGGACCTTGTGAAAGACATCGTAAATTTTTCCGCATTCTTTACATCGGTATTCATAAACCGGCATTTCCACGTTCTCCTTTGAGTATGAAGGTCGAACCCCCCTGAAGCACAGATTCCGCCATTCCTTTTGATAAGATGCCGGAATTGAGGAAAAGATTCAAGGGGGAGAGTTTGGTTGTTGGTAGTTCGATCGTTGGTTCGTTGAATCGTTGGTTCGTGGGATCGTTGGTTCGTTTGAGAATAGGATGATTCGATAATGGAAAAGTTGAACCATGAATGTACCCAAAAAGAAATCCCGGGCAGCGCAGGCATGCCCGGGATTGTCTAACGAATGGTTGCGAGGAGTATTATTTCATCAGCATCATCTTTTTCACGCTGGTGAAGCTCCGCAGGTTCCCCTCTTCGTCCCGTCCGTTCGCCGTAATCCTGTAGAAGTACGGGCCCGTCGCAAGATTCAACGCGTTGAACTGCACCTCCTGGTCTCCATCCTCCAATTGTGCATTGTCCAGCAACGTCGCCACCTCCCTGCCAAGGATGTCGTACACCTTGAGCGTCACGACAGCCGGCATCGACAGCGTGAACTCGATCGTCGTCGATGGGTTGAATGGATTCGGGTAGTTCTGCTGCAGCGAGAATCCTTCGGGGACCTGTTCCGCGACAACGGCGTCTGGTTGAATTCTCTCCGGCATTACTCCGCTCGATTGCAGGTACGAAACATCGATGAGCGGACGGACACCTTTGATTTCGAGAGAGTCGGACCAGTTCGTTGTATCCATCGCACCTGAGAACGCCTCGTTGATCTTGACTATGGTTGTATCAAGACCCTTGTAGTAGTTCGAATCGATGCGGTAGAACGTCATGACCTGGTCCCCCTGATTGGCGATTGCCTTCACGAGCCAGGTATCGAACGGATTACCGGGGAGGGCAAGCTGGAGCTCGCCGAATCCGGGCTGCGTGATTCCGCGCGCGCTGAGGGCAATATTGAATTTCAACGTAAGCAGGTCTGCGAACAGTTTATTGTTCTGCTTCACCGGCGAGAGACTCGACTGTTCTTTCACGAATTTCTTCGTGTTGTCGAATTTGTCGAAGCCGTGCGCCGCACCCGTGTGCGTGACGTTCTTGTAGATCAGCGAATTGTACATGTCGTTCGCCTTCTTCATCCGCACCCAGCCATAATCCGCAACGAGCGGGGTCACCTTGCCAACGATGAATCCGGTCGGACCAAGCGCTCCCCGTTTGTATGCGTCTTCCCTCACGTTTGCCAGGTTCGGCATGGGAAGCTGGATGAGCTGATAGCTGGGGAGTATCGTGATCGTCGGGACCTTTGTTGTCCCGGGACCCAGCCAGAGTTTCTTGATCTGCTGCGGCATCGCCTTCACGCATTGACCCCTGATGACGACGGAATCATTCGCCGCGAAGAGACCGGAGAACTTCCAGAGCTTCTTCGACCCGCTCGGGACAAGCGAGCCCGAGCTGATAATCTGCAGCACATCGTTCTTGAACTGGATGTTGATCTCCGAGAGAGTGGTTACCGAACTGTTCTTGATCTTGAACTCCCAGAGTGAGTGCACCGCTTTTTTCTTGAGCGAGGTCTTGACGATCAGCTCCGGATAGGTGAACGAGCGGTACGAGACATTGTATGCCGCCGCCACCTTGAACGTCACTGCGATGGAGTGGGCTGCCGTGACGTGGGAGAACGTATAGCTCGTCGGGGCGCCCGCATAACTTCCATCGACAACCAGGCTGTCGACTGCATACCCCACCTCCGGCGTAATCGAAAATGCCTGCGCCGAGTCGTACGCAACGCTGACAACGCCGGCAGGCGAGATCGAGCCGTGTGGGCCGGC
>DATJQB010000016.1:0-8451 GCA_035506075.1 Bacteroidota bacterium
TGAACAGGAACGGTTCAATTGCGTCCAGCGAGTCCGGGCCGCCCAATTGAAAAAGTACAACTGCGATTCGTTCAGAGGTCATTGTGGTCAGTGGAGTGTTGCTACGATCTCAAACAATCTCCAACGAGGACTGGTTTCGTCCATTCCGCCGGAGAAAGGGCCAATGTGCGGTCATGAATCAGCGATGATACTTCGGGCTCTCACTTTTCACGGCCTGAACGAAGGCTTTCGCGTGCTCCACCGGTACGTCGGGGTGAATGCCATGTCCAAGGTTGAAGATGTGACCCGATCCTTTCCCAAATTTCTCGAGGATTTTTTGCACTGCCGTCCGGATTCTCTCGGGCGAGGCGTAGAGAAGGGAAGGATCCATGTTACCCTGCAATGCAACGTAGCTCCCGACCATATCCCGGGCACGGCCGATGTCGACTGTCCAATCGAGGCCGACAACATCGGGGCGCAAATCGGCAATCGCTTCGAGCGAATGTCCGCAGTCTTTGCAGAAGAGAATGACTGGAACATTGTTCCTTCTGAGTAATTGGAGGACAAGTCCGATCGAGCGAAGCGAGAATTCTCTGAACTCTTCCTGCGGCAGGATGCCCCCCCAGGTATCGAAAATCTGAATGGCTTGCGCGCCGGCTTCAATCTGCGCGTTGAGATACGCGGCAACCGCCCGGGCGAGCTTCTCAAGAAGCGCGTGCGCATCTTTCGGATTGTTGTACACAAGCTCCTTGATGTGCCGGAACGTCTTCGATCCCTTCCCTTCCACCATATAGGTCGCCAAGGTCCACGGCGAACCGGCGAAACCAATCAGCGGTACCCTTCCATTGAGCTGCTTGCGCGTCAGGCGAAGCGCATCCATGACGTATCGCAACTCACGGTTCGGATCCGGTACCTTCAGCGCGTCGATTTCCGATCGCGAGCGGAGCGGATACGGAAATCGCGGCCCGCCTTTTCCTTCTTCGACGATCAGTTCCATCCCCATCGCTTCAGGCACAACAAGAATGTCGGAGAAAATAATGCACGCATCGACGTCGATGAGCTCGACCGGCTGGATGGATACTTCGGCCGCAAGCTCAGGTGTCTTGCAGAGCGTGAGGAAATCGTGCTTCGCCCGTACTGCGCGATATTCGGGGAGATAGCGGCCGGCCTGACGCATCATCCATACCGGTGTGCGTTCCACCGGTTCACGCAAACAAGCACGAAGAAAAAGATCGTTTGTCATTCTGTGCGAAGGGACTATGAGTGTATGAAATGGTCTGCGAGAGCTTCCACGAGGGATTCTGCAGTGGCTTGGACGGACTGAACGATTCGGCTGAATCCGCCTTCTTCCGCCGCCCGTCTTGTCGTTGGGCCAATGCAAACCACGAGGCACTTGACGTGCGAGGGGGTGATTCCCTCCGAGAAACTCATCACAGCCGATGGGCTGAAGAATGTCAGCGCGTCGATTTCACCATCATCGAACATCTGCTGAAGGAGGGGAAATGGAACGCCCTCGGAGCCGGCTGTCCTGTAAACCTCGATCTCGTCCACAACGGCGTTGTGTAACCTGAGCGCCGAGGGGATCTCATCGTTCGTGAGGTTCCCTTTCGGGAAAAGGAATTGCCTGCCTTCCGTCGGTTCGGACTGAATCAGATTGACGAGCCCGGCCGCTGAAAAGTCTTCCGGTATCAAGGTAACCGGAATTTGTCCGTTTTCCAAGCTCATGCGGGTTTTCGAACCAACTGCGAAGACGCGCCGCGACGCGAGAACCGTCCTGGCAGAAGGCGCAACGACGGAGAGTCGTGCGAGAAATCTCTCGACACTATTCTGACTCGTGAAGATGATTCCATCGTATCCCTTGAGATTCACAATCGCATGGTCGACGGGATACCAGTCATCGGGATCGGAGATCTCGATCATTGGCACCACCACCGCCAGGCCTCCGAGATCGTGGATGCGTTCTGCGATGGTCCTGCTCAGCGATTCCGGTCTTGTGACGAGTACGACCTTGCCCAAGAGAGGAACATCGCGCTTTTCATCCGTCCCCGGCGGTTGGTTGATGAATTGGTCGCTCCTCAGCATCGAGATCAATTCTCTGCAGCTCCCGATCGCGCTCGAGCCTTCCGCATCTGCAACGGCGATTGAACGTGAGTCGTACGAAAGCTTCTGACAAAGATCTTCTGCCAAACCTTTGAGATCACTGCTGTGTACAGACCGATTCGACACTGAACGGTAGAGCTTCAGAGCCTGGGAACGAATGGCAGAGGAAAGTGGGGCCGGGAGAGACGTGGAGGTGATGGACAAATGAACAGCCAGCGCACTTGTTGCCTGCGCACAATGTAGGAGATCGGGAGTCTGGGAACCGTCTGCGAGCACTTCAACCCCTCCAACTACGATTCGACAGAATCGCTTGTCGAATCGAGAGAGCGAATCTCATCGAGAATTTCCCGGGCCCCCTTCGAAAGCATGTCGACTGCCAGATCCTCGCCGAGATGGGAAGACCGGGCCGGCGCACCTGAGATGGATCCGCGGAGGCATCTCGATCCGTCGATGCTTCCGATCACGGCCTCGAGCTTGAACAGCCCTTCCTCGATTTGCCCTCGAGCCCCAATGGGAACCTGGCATCCGCCTTCGAGGAAGCGAAGGAACGAGCGCTCGCCGGCAACTGCCCGAGCCGTTTCCTCGTGATGGAGCGGGTGCAGCAACTGCTGGGTACGGTCATCATCGTCGCGGACTTCGATCGCCAGGGCTCCCTGCCCAACGGCGGGAAGCATGACCTCAAACGGCAGCACTTCTGCAATCCGGCCTTCCCAGCCCAACCTGGTAACACCGGCCTTGGCGAGAATCATGCCGTCCCAATTCGATTCCTCGAGCTTTTTTAAGCGCGTATTCAGGTTGCCGCGAATGTCGACAATCTTCAGGTCGGGGCGAAGCTGGAGCAGTTGAGACTTCCTTCGGAGGCTTCCGGTTGCGACCGTTGCTCCCATCGGGAGCGCGCTCAACTGACGATGATTTTTCCGAGGATGGCTGATGAAAACGTCCCTCGAGTCTTCCCGGTCCGGGATCGCGCCGATTGCGAGGCCGGGCGGGAGATGAGTTGGAACATCCTTCATGCTGTGGACTGCGAGATCGATCGTCTTGTCGGAAAGAGCGCGTTCGATTTCTTTTGTGAAGAGCCCTTTGTCACCGATCTTCGAAAGTGGGGAGTCGAGGATTTTGTCGCCGAGTGTCTTGATGATGATCAGCTCGATCTGAAGGTGGGGGTAGAGCCCGGTGAGTTTCGTCTTGATGAAACTACTCTGCCAAAGCGCCAGCTCACTTCCGCGGGTGCCGATCACGAGCCGTGTATCAGACATCTGAGCGCTCCTTGTGGGCCTCATCGATGCCGAAGAGCCTCCTGATGGCGCTGATTTTCTGCATTCGTTCCGAGAGGTCGGAATCGTGACCGTTCCTGAGGTTTGAAATCGGGGTATGGAGAATCTTGTTGATGATCCGCTTCGTGATGATCTCCACAAGCTCGCGGTCGTTCTCCTGGAACCGGTTGATGTTCTTCGTGACCTCGTCGCTGCGGATTTTCTCAGCAAGGGCTGTGAGCGCCGCGATCGTCGGTGTTGCTTCGAGTGACGTATGCCACCTCGAGATCTCTTCGAGCTCGGATCCGATGATCTGTTGTATCTTCGGTACTTCCTCGCGTCTCTTGGCGATGTTTTCACTCACCATCATATTGAGGCTGTCAAGGTCGTAGAGGAAGACGTTCTCTATTTCCTTGGCGAACGGATCGATGTTGCGGGGAACGCCAAGGTCAATGAGGAACAGCGTCCCCCTGCGTCTTCCTTTGTCTATTGCACGAATGTCCTTCGCCGAGAGAATGTGCTTGTCGGATTGAACCGATGAGATGATAATGTCGATGTCGCCTAGCCGCTCGCAGAAGGTGTCGAATGGAATTGAAATTCCCCCTACCATCTTGGCGAGATTCTCGGCGCGCTCGCTCGTCCTGTTGGTGATGAACAGCTTGCCGATGCCCCGACCGAGCAGGTGCTTTGCTGTCAGTTGGGCGGTTTCGCCTGCGCCGATGATCAGGGCCTTCTTGCGGCTGAGATCATCGAAGATTCTCTGGGCCAGTTCGACGGCCGCATAACTGACTGAAATGGCCCCCTCGGAGATTAACGTCTCGCTGCGCGATCGTTTGCCGACGTGAAAAGCCTGCTGGAATAGCTTGTTGATGAAGAACCCGGCTGTACCGCTCTCCTGCGCGAGTGCATATCCCTCTTTGACCTGTGCAAGGATCTGCACGTCGCCGACGATCATGGAGTCTATTCCGGCCGCTACGCGGAACAGGTGCTCCACAGCGCCGCCCGACACATGCGTGAAGAAATGGCTCGCGGGGACGAGCTCGTTGACCTGTTTCTGCGAGCGCAGAAACTCTACGAGCCCTTCGACGCCGGGCGTATTGTTTTCGCTGAAGGCGTACAATTCTGTGCGATTGCAGGTGGAGAACAGAACGCACTCGCTGTACCCCATCGATCTCAGCTGGGGAAGAGCGGCGCGGATCTCTGCAGGTGAAAACCAAAGTCGCTCCCTCATTTCAAGAGGGGCTGTATTGTGCGATATGCCGGCGCAAATCAAATTCACTTCTCTACGTCCAATCTCTTAGCTGAACTTGTGGAAGCTGCTGAAAAACATGTTGATGATCGTCATCGAGAACAGGGCGACCGCGAATGCGAAAATCGACAGTACCATCAGGCTCCTGCCGCGAAGGTTTCCCCACCTCTTTGCGGAAATTCCGACCCCATACATCAGCCAGATGGCGATCGTACCGAGAAGCTTGGGATCGGCATATGAAAAGCTTGTGAACGCCCGCGGAAGCCAAATGAACCCGGCCAAGATCGCGATGCTCAGGAACGTGAACGCGAGCGTGATCGCGATGAAATTCATCCGCTCCAGCGTTTCGAGGCTGGGGAGTTTTTTGTAGATCACGCCGAACCTGTTTGCCTTGATCTCATGATAGAGCATGAGGTACAGGAATCCGTACACGGCAGAAATCGTGATTGCCGAGTAACCGATAAGCGCACTTGTGATGTGAAGCCCGAACCAGTTACTGCGGAGTATTTGCGGTACCTCGATCAGATCGCGGATGAACAGGGTGGAGCCAAGCTGGAAGAAAAACGAGAAATTGAGTATGAAATATCCTGTCTCCTTGGATTGCGATCTTCGCTCGATCACGGCGTATGCGAGGGCGACGGAGAAGGCGAGTACCGACAGAATCTCGCCGACCGACGTCACGGGCAGGTGCCCAAACACAATAGTCCTGATAAGGAAATACACGAAATGAATAAGGATCGTCCCCACAAGCATCTTGCTCTTCAGGCCTTTTGCCCAAACGAGATCGGAAAAGAAGGCTTTTCCGTAAGTCCAGACGAGTGCAAAATAAATCGCTGGAAGGGCAATGTTGAGGATCTCTGTCAAAATAGTCCGCCTCTGTATTGTGAAATGCTTGAATCTATTGGAATTTAGGCAATTCCTGTGCCAGAAACAAGAATGGTGAATAGAGAGCAATAATGTGTCAGGAGTGAGAAATCCCGATCGCCTCGCAAGCCTATTTTCTTGCCTTTCGGAAGGTCGATGGATATATTGGCACGAATTTAGGGAACCGACTCCCTCCTCTCACGACGTCACCAAGAGGCTCTCCATGCAGCAATTTCTGGATTACATCGATGCCAACAGGGAACGCTATCTCGCAGAACTCAAAGAGCTGCTCGCAATACCGAGTGTAAGTTCGCAGACTGACCACGCTGCAGACATGAATCGCTGCGCTGATTGGATTGCGGCTCACATGCAAAGTATTGGGATGAAGAATGTTCGTGTGATGCCGACATCCGGTCACCCGATTGTTTACGCCGACTGGCTCGAAGCCCCCGGGAAGCCCACCGTGCTTCTTTACGGGCACTACGACGTGCAGCCTGACGACCCTGTTGATCTCTGGAAGAGTCCCCCTTTTGAGGCGACGATCCGAGAAGGGAATCTCTACGCGCGCGGGTCGGTCGACGACAAAGGGCAGTTCTTCGCTCACTTCAAGGCGTTTGAATCATTCCTGAAGAATGGCGGTTCGTTGCCGGTCAACGTCAAGGTCATGATCGAAGGAGAAGAAGAAATCGGGAGCGAGCACCTCGACCGGTTCGTCAGCGATCATAAGGATCTTCTGAGAGCCGACTTGGTAATGATCTCTGATTCGGACATGTTCGCGAAGGACGTGCCGTCCGTCTGCTATGGACTGCGGGGTCTTGCATACATGGAAGTAGAAGTCACCGGCCCGAACGGGGATCTGCACTCGGGTTCGTTCGGTGGATCCATTCATAATCCGATCCAGGCATTGTCGGAGATGATTGCATCGCTCCACGACAAGAACGGACGGATCACAATCCCCGGATTCTACGACGATGTCAGACCTCTTTCGAAAGCAGAGAGATCGTCGTTCAAGAAACTCCCCTGGAGCGACAGGAAATACGCGAAGTCACTTGGTGTGAAGGAGCTGTACGGCGAGAAAGGATTTACTTCGCTTGAACGTTTGTGGGCGCGGCCGACGCTCGAATGCAACGGCATTTGGGGAGGGTACACGGGAGAAGGAGCAAAAACCGTATTGCCTTCGAAAGCATACGCCAAAATCTCTATGAGGATTGTTCCGGACCAGACATCCGACAAGGTGGCAAAACTCTTTGAGCGTCACCTGAAAAAGATTGCGCCTAAGACGGTCACTGTTGATGTGCGGACACTTCACGGCGGTGAGCCGGCGATCACTCCAATCGATAGCCCGGGTGTGCAGGCCGCCGTCGCCGCCTTGCACAAGGGATTTGGAAAGAAGCCGCTCTACCAGATGGAAGGCGGGTCAATACCGATCGTGGTTCAATTCAAGAAACTGCTCGGGATCGACACGGTACTCCTTGGGTTTGGCCTCCCCGATGGAAACGCGCACGCGCCGAACGAATTCATAGTCCTCGACAACTTCTTTGGCGGGATCAAGACGTGTCTTCATTTTTACGATCAACTGCCGAACTTCTGGGGAAAGCAGAAGCGAAAGAAGTAGTCAGCACACGGAGCCGGAACAGCGAATGCACGAGCCCTGCCGCGCGGTGGGGCTTTCAATTCTCTGGATGGTTTCATACCTTGGACCACCAATGCAAATGCTTTCATGAAGATCTATACAACAACCGGTGATCAGGGCGAAACTTCACTGTTTGGCGGTCGACGTGTTCCGAAGGACGCTCTGCGTATCGAAGCGTACGGAACCGTTGACGAGTTGAATTCAGCCCTCGGCGTCGCCCGTGCTGCAAAACCTCCCCGCGAAATCGATGATATCCTGCGGCGGCTGCAGAGCGATCTGTTTGTCCTCGGTGCCGACCTCGCAACGCCGCCCGACAAGCAGAACGGCATCGTCGAAAGAATCCACCAGGGACACATCAACTCGATCGAACAGATGATCGACAGCATCGAGCCCAACCTGGCACCACTGTCGTCCTTCATACTTCCGGGCGGCTCTCCGCTTGCAGCGCAGCTTCATCTTGCCCGTACAATTTGTCGCCGGGCGGAGCGCTTTGTCGTGAAACTCTCGCGCGACGAGCGCATCGACCCGTCATGCGTCGTGTACCTCAACCGCGTCTCCGATCTTCTCTTCGTGGTCGCCCGCCAGGCAAACAAACTTGACGGTATCGAGGAAACGCCGTGGAGCTCCAGGTCGCGAACCTGACACCCCCGGACTCTCGTTCACATCTACCTCGGTGACATGAACCTTCCTGAAGTCCTGACCGAGCTCAAGGCCCTAGCGAATCCGGCCGTCGCACGTCGCATGGAGAGATTTGGTCTGCCTTCCGAGGGATCTCTTGGTATTTCCGCTCCCCACCTGCACGCGCTCGCAAAGAAAATTGGCACCGATCAAAATCTCTCACTTCAACTTTGGAAAACCGGGATACGGGACGCACAAACTCTCGCGGCGTTGATCGGCGATCCCGCGCTCGTGACAGACTCTCAGATGGAACGCTGGATCAAGGATGTCGATTCCTGGGGAACCTGTGACGCCTGCTGCGGATGCTTGTTCGTCTATTCCCCTCTCGCGCTCAAGAAAGCATTCCAATGGTGCGAGGACGAGCGCGAGTTTGTCAAACGCGCAGGATTTGTTCTCATGGCAGAGGCGGCAATCCACAGAAAAGAGCTGGCTGATTCAGCGTTTCGACCCATGCTCCGCGCTATACGCAAAGGCTCGACTGATGAGCGCAATTTTGTCAGGAAAGCTGTCAACTGGGCGCTCAGGCAGATCGGGAAGAGAAATCTCCGGTTGAACAAACTCGCGATTGCCGAAGGGGAGAAGATCCGGAATATTGACTCGCGGGCAGCGCGATGGATAGCGGCCGACGCACTTCGTGAGCTTCGGAGCGTTCAGGTTCAACGGAGACTGCAGAAATGGGAACAAAAATCCCGAAT
>DATJQB010000017.1:0-7183 GCA_035506075.1 Bacteroidota bacterium
TGTGCCCGGAACAGGACTTGAACCTGCACGTCCTCGCGAACACTAGCTCCTGAAGCTAGCGCGTCTGCCAGTTCCGCCATCCGGGCATGAATTTAATCTAAAAATGGCAAATTCGAAAACCCTTCCAAACTAAAAACCACCGAAAACACCCTTCGAATGTAAGGCTTTCGTAGGATTTTCTAATCAGTGGTAATCGCTTGTATCAGCCTTCACAAGGATATAGTAATATTTTTTTTGTTGATCTGCAACCGCTGGCAACCGAACACTCGAGTCCATGAACATATCGCACAGGCCTATGCGGGATAGCAGGTATTACCAGACACAAGGACCCTTGAGGTAACGGTTACACTTTGAAAAGGGATATATCTTCCGGTCGCAATCGCCCTAACTCTCAGTCAATCACAAGATGAAAAGATATAACTCACAAATCACAATGCCATTACGAAAAGGTTAAGAAAAAATGATTGTGTGATTATGGGTCAGTGTTTGCTGATCAGCAACATTGATACTTCATTTGGTCATCTAACGACAGTACTAGCGTAACGTTCGGCGTATATATTTGCCGCAGTTATCTGATGTCCATTTTTGTTACATGCATCGAAATAGTGATTGACCGATCCTCTCGCCTTTCCGCTGGGCATCCAGGCAAATGACGCTTGAAGAGAATCCTGAGAGGTTCAATGCACCTGGCTGATTAAAATGATGAAAGACACTGTCTATAAGACACCTCCAATGAGACGTAGCAACAACGGCAACAGACTCAACGAGCGGCAACAAGTCGTATACCTAGGCCGAAATAGCACTGTGGGCTGTACGTTGCGCTTCGCGGCTTTGATGATTCTTTTTCTCCTGTCCGGACAGAGTTTTGCTGGAACCCTCCACGGCCGGGTGATTGCGAAGGACTCTCATGTGCCGATTGCCGGCGCCAGGGTGAGCCTTCCCGGAACCCGGTTCGGCACTGTGTCAGTGTGAACGTCGATGCATTTTCACGAGTTGTGAGTATTTGTGAGCTTGCCGGTTTTCGTTCAACTTCTCAATATGGTGGTGAGCATGAAATTGCAGGTCTCCGATTTATGTCAGAGACTCGCTTTGGTGTGTCTTCTTGTTGCTGTTGTCATGACGGCCGGGAAGGCACACGCCGCGATTCTTACGGGCCAGGTAGTGGACAAGACCACAGGCGAACCAATCGTGGGAGCAATGGTCTTCATAAAAGGCTCCTCCCTCGGGGTGAACACGGGACTGGATGGAAGCTATAAAATGCCGGTGAACGCCTTCGGAACGTTCACTGTGGTGTTTCAGCATGTTGCCTACGAGACCTTCGAACGTGAAATCCATATTCAGACCGAAAATCAGAGGGTGACAGTCGATGCATCCTTGACTCCAAAGGAAATCAGGGTGCAGGGTGTTGAGGTTGTCGGTCGGCTTGACGAAGAAAGCGATGTCTCTGCCCGTCGGAGTGAGAAGGAGGCGATCAGCGCACTCAACCTCGTCAGCGCACGGTCCATCGAAGTGTCGCCCGATGTGACTGTCGCGAACGTCATGCAGCGGATATCCGGTCTTTCTGTCGAAAGGAACAACACGGGAGACGGGCAGTATGCCATTGTGCGCGGAATGGACAAGCGCTACAATTACACAAAGATAGACGGAATCAAGGTCCCCAGCCCGGATAACAAGAATCGATATGTGCCGCTCGACATCTTTCCGTCGGACCTCTTGGAGAGACTCGAAGTCGTCAAGGTGCTCACGCCTGAGATGGAAGGGGACGCGATCGGCGGCGTGATGAATATGATCATGAAGGACGCTCCTCCAGGATTTCTGTTCCGGATGAACGCGTCGCTCGGTTCAAGTGAATTTGGGTTAGGGCAGAAGTTCTTGTCTGTTCCAGCGGCTGTCCAGGACAAATCCCCTGAACAGCGAATGGGCAAGACGTATTTCGCGCGTCCGGAGGATTTTTCAACGAAACTCGTTACCCCGGGCAGGGCATCCGGGACTCCGAACGGACTGCTCGGCATGTCGGTCGGGGCTCGGATTCTGGATGATGCGGTGGGACTTGTTGCCGCAGGCAGTTATCAGCACACGCAGCGAGGTGCCTCCAGCATATTCTTCGAAACGCTCGTCGATCAGTCCAACAACCTTCCGACCATCCAGGACATTTCTTCCCGGACCTACTACGCGGAACAAACCCGAATCGGTCTGCATGCGAAATCAGATGTATTCCTGTCGGATGCGCATCGATTTGATATCTCAGGGACGTTTGCACGCCTGATGTTGGACGAGGTGCGCACCATGACTGACACGAGCGTCAACATCAATAAGCGGCAGGGATATGGCACAGGCGATATCAGCAATTCGTTGCGCCTAAAACAGGAAACTCAGGCTGTGTATTCCGTCGCACTGCAGGGAAGTCACATGTTGCCCTATTCCGCTCACTTGCACTGGACGCTCGCGTACGCCGATGCCGCACAGAATGAACCGGACCGCACTCAGGTCAGTGTGAACTCGGGTGTTACCCGCGGATCAGATGGAAAACTCACACAAGCACCTGTGCTTGCCTCCGGGCAATCGCGTCGGTGGACCTCGAATGATGATTTGGACAGGACCGCCAAGGTGGATCTCACATTCCAGCCTCATCTGTTCGGGCTGGAGATCATGTGGAAGTCGGGTGCGTTCTACCGCTCCAAGACGCGATCGAATTATTACGACAATTACTCGTTGACACCCAATCCAACCCGACAGGAATTCAGTGGTGATTTTGCAGACTTCACCTACTCTGTCGATGATCCTCTCGGTACTCCGGACGATGCGCTGAACTATTCCTCGCACGAATACGTAACGGCATGGTACTCCGAAGCGAAGACAAGAATCGCGGACCTGCTGCTTTTAGGTGGACTCCGAATGGAGAACACTGACTTTGGGTGGGTTACCAGAGCTCCAAGCACCGTTGTCGGAAAAACGGGTTCTATCAGATATACGGACCTTCTTCCATCGCTGTCGCTGAAGTATCTCTTGTCGGAGACACAAAACTTAAGGTTTGCATACTTTGCCTCCATTAGCCGTCCCGGTTTTCTTGAAGTCATCCCTTATTCGATCACGCAGGAAGATTACGTTGAACAGGGAAACCCTTACCTGAACAGGACACAAGCCGACAATTTCGATGCCCGTTATGAGTACTTCCCCTCTCCCGGAGAGCAAATTCTAATCGGGGCGTTTTACAAGAATATCACTGATCCTATCGAGTACACCCTTCAGGTGAAACCGCCCAATATCATCTATCTGATGCCCGGCAACTTTGGAGTCGCTACAAACTACGGCTTTGAACTGGATTTGACCAAGTACTTCTCGGATTTCGGCATTAAAGCAAATTACACATATACAAATTCAGCGATCACAACGGCAAAGATCTTCCGCTTCCGAGATAGCAATGGGAATTTGACCGTGCGAAACGACAACCAGACCCGTCCTTTACAGGGACAATCCGCTCACGTGGGCAATTGCTCGTTCCTCTACAAGAACTCAGTATGGGGCTTCGAGGCTCAGGTAAGTCTGGTCTACACTGGCAGCCGTATTGCGAGCGTCTCACCTTACAAGGACAATGATCTGTGGCAGAATAGCACTCTAGTTACCGACTTCTCCCTCGAGCAAAAACTGACAGATGTGCTGGCCGTGTACGCGAAGGCGAACAACATATTCGATGTACCTTACAAAGTGGAAATTCGCCTCAACAATCCCGCCACTGTTGTCGACATCCCTATGCAGGCACCAGATCAGAACATCATGGTGAGAAAGGACACGTACGGGATCACGTTCCTTGTCGGGCTCAGGCTGAGACTGTAGGGTTTTCATTTCATCACTCATACTTAACCATTGGAGAACACATGATTAAACAAGCTATCTTCGTCATCGTTCTGCTGACACTCGCAGTGCTCGGCTGCAACAAGAGCAACCCTACCTCAGTGGAAGTATCCACCCCAACGATCCAAATTGGGCAGTCGATCTCCTCAGATACTCTTCCGTCTGCTGCCAAAGGCACTTGCCTTTCGGGGAAGACTTACTACTTTAAGTCTGATGTAACTGTCAACGCGGGAGACACGCTCTATCTGCAGGCGGGCACAAAACTCATCGCTATTTGCGACGGACTTACACCGGCAACAAGCCCTATGCTTCTGATCAACGGCACATTCATCAGCGATGGCACGAAGGCAAAACCTGTCTGGATTACCGTCCCGGATTTGCAGCGGACGACATCTAATCTCACGGCCGGATTATGGGGAGGGATCCAAACCAGCACGACAAGCGGTGATGTCATCATCAAATGGACACATATCGAATATACCGGAGGACCCTCACCAGCCGGGCTTGCACCATACGCGCAGGGGGATTCCCGATGGCCCATTTGCTTCAATAACATCAACGCGAATTTCGTCCTTTACGATTCCTGGATCACCGGGAGTAAGGATGATGGCGTGCGTGTCATGTCAGGAAAAATTGCAGTGTTCCGCAACACGTTCGAATGCCTCGGTTCGACAGGAGGAGACATGTTCAATGTCAAGAATGGAACCGTCGGCGATGCGGGCTATAATCTGTTCATCGGCGGGTGCACCAACGGGGGCAAACTTTCGAATTCGGGTACCACAGCCATTCAGGAGAACGTCAACTTCTACAACAACACCATGATCAACTGCGGCTTGCGTCAGGTTCAAAGCGGCCGCGGCGGATCGATGAACCTCGAGAAGGGGGGGAAGGGGATGTTGTTCAATAACATGATCGTCAACTGCCGCTTCGGCTTCAGGCTCACGAGCGACGCGGATACTGCACACACCACTTACGGAAACACGTTCTACTATGCGAACGCGAAGGCGATGGTGAGTGAGTTTAATGCCACAACAGGCGTTGCGAAAACCCAGCAATCGGATGTGCGGATCGATACGCTCAAGAAGAACAATCCTCTCTTCGTCAACTATGACGTTGATCAGTTTGACTTCAGCACAATAACACCGCCCGTGACATTTGCTTCCATGGTCGCTTATCCAGGCCTCTTGATCCAAGGCACCTCGGATTTCAATCTGAAATCCAATTCACCGGCAGTCGGCAAAGGAAAGACCAATTTCACGCCGAACAGTGCGGTCACGATCAGCGGTTCCTTTGCCCCCGTTATCCCGGGACCGGGGATCGACATAGGAGCATATCAAACAAATGGTTCCGGAAATCAGCATTAGTGTTTTTTCGACTGCGCCGGGCGAATGCATCCGGGGATGTGGCAGCCCGGCGCGACCTGGTTCTTGGAAAGCGCGAAATCTATTTTGTATTTTTGCGTAGTTCGTCCAACATGATGAGAAAGGCCGTTGTCACATGAATGGAGACGAGGAAAATGATCTTATTGAAATGACCAAATCAGCTGTAAGACTTTGGTAGGATTTCCGATTGCGGGCACAAAAAATCCCCATCAACATTGGGGATTTTCTTTTTGCATCTCATATCGTGAAGCTAGCGCGTCTGTCAGTTCCGTCATCCGGGCATGAGACAATCCATATCAAATCAAACACAAGAACACTCTTGAACGACCGCCCAGAAGCTGTTCACACTCGCGGGCTGCAAGATCACTCACAAAAGATATGAAAATTCCAGAAGATCTGGAACTTCAAGCAATTCGCACTCATCCCGCACCTCCCGACGCCCCTGGAATGAAATGCCATTGTCCAGCTCTTGAAACCTCCCAGGTCAATACTACGATGACGGGAAGATACTCTGCAATCAAGGCCCACCACGGCTGACCCCACATGCCGCTGAGTTTATAGGTGAGAATTGTCACGCTCGTGAGACTGGCAGTCATTGAATAAACAATGCCGGTCCAGGAACGCGTGAGCGGCAGAAGGAGCGTTAGCCAGGCAATGTACCATGGATGAACGACGGGTGAACACAGGAGCAGCAACAGAACAGCAAGGTTCATTTTACCTGGCAGGTTTTTGTTGCTCAGATAAACAATGAGCAGCAAGACGCAAAGAAGCCCAAGACAGATCAATCGTGATTTCTGATTGTCTGCAAGAACGGCGTAGACTCCTTCGAACACGATTCCATTGAATGTCCAGTCACGAGCGAAGGTTCCGAGCGCTTCAAACGGATTCGAAGAAATCACGTACGGCAGAAACTGGATTGCAACGACGATGGCTGGTACTCCGAGCACCAGGAATCTTCGCCCCCAGGATCGTTCGGCAAAGAACAAGACCGGTAACAACACAACCGCGACAGGTTTGATGGAGATCGACAGGCCGAACAGAATGAGTCCGATCATTCTTCGGCGGCTCAGGAACGAGAACAGCCCAAAAAGGAGCAGCGGAAACCCGATCGCGTCCAGATGTCCGTCAAGACCGAACTGCAGAATTGGCAGCGGGCACAATGCATACAAGAGGAGATACTTCCTCGGTATGTCCATGAGACGCAACAGCAAGAACAATGCGAGGAATGTCGCCAGTTCTGAAGCGAGCAGCAAGATCTTGTATCCCCAGACGTGTTCGCCGCTCATTTGATACCCCAGATAAAAGATCCACTCGCTGAAAGGGAAGTAGAGGGTCTTCAACGTTGGATGATTGACAGAACAGGGAAGAAGATCTGAATGGAGTGAACTCAACGCGCTGGAGTCGGGAGCATACAGGTATGGATTGATGTGGCTGCTCTGCACCTTTCCGTCCCACATGTATCGATAGATATCGTCGGACCCAATGGGGGTTGAAGCCACGAAACTCAGGCGAACAAGGAAGGCAACAACCAGGATGGCGAACAGGAACCGCTCCGACAATTCGGTTCGTAACAGAAGCCAGCTCATCCATCCAAAGAATGCCGAAGTTCCGACGAACACAAGCGTATACATCCATGCCGGATGCAAGAGCGGCACGTGGACCGCGAGCAAGCCGGCGGTGATGAGGATGACGACAGCAATGAACTGAATTGCGTGCGGAGTCTTCAATGGTTTGAGCTCACCGAGGTGTCGCAGTGTACAACTCGGTGTAACGAAATGCAAAAACAAGCACATCAGAGTTCTTCTCTGACCGAACACTGTGAGCCGCGGTATCGTGGTTCGGAAATTTGTGTGCCTATCGGGGGAATGAACGATTGGCGTGCAACGGCCCCAGAATGCTGAGATAATCTCTGGACTTCGTCCAAATGGATGATTCGGGACGCGATCATT
>DATJQB010000018.1:0-3044 GCA_035506075.1 Bacteroidota bacterium
CTATACTACAGTCACCTTACACACGCGGATCGGAGGAAACTGCATGAACGGTGCCGAGCTCCTGGTGAAGAGTGCCACCACATCAGGGATCGAGGTCCCGGACTATGCTGCCGGCGTCCAGATAGACTTTGGTGCCGTCATCGTCGAATCCGACCGCTATCCAATCTTCTTTCCCTGTTTCTGGGTGCTCCATACCCCTCCATTCTTTTATCGGATTTTCTCTGATCACCTTAAGCGCCCGGAACATGTGCATTCTGTGCGAAGCACTCTGTGCCGATCTAAAGACACGCGTACGATGATGCTTCCGCAAGTAATGCTTCGCAAGTAATCGTTGACAAGAGCCCCACGCTCTGCTATAGAAACCTTAAGGCGTTGTAATGCGTGCTGACCGGATCAATAGCCGATTATTGAGGGTAATCGAGAGCAGGTCTTAGCAAGAGGTTCATTCATGCAATGCCCAGCATGCCTTTTCGAGAACAGGGATTTCGCCCGATTCTGCCTCCAGTGCGGCACGAAGCTGGGGGGAACCTGTCCCCATTGCCATCGGCCGCTGCTTCCGCAAGCCAAGTATTGTGACCAGTGCGGACTCGCGCTTGTAACAGAGGCAGAATCCCCGGTCGTTGATTACGCGCAGCCCCGCTCTTACACACCCAGGTTCCTCATTGAGAAAATCATCAAACAGAAAGGCGCGGTCGAAGGAGAGCGAAAACTCATAACAGTCCTGTTTGCGGATGTCGTAAACTACACGGCGATCTCCGAGAAGCTCGATCCCGAAGAAGTTCACAGGCTCATGGACCGCTGTTTCAAACTTCTCATGGACGAGATTCACGAGCATGAGGGTACGATCACCCAGTTCAGCGGCGACGGTATTATGGCCCTGTTCGGCGCACCCATAGCCCATGAAGATCACGCTCGTCGAGCTTGCCACGCGGCCCTTTCCATCCAGGAGGCTATGAAGCTATTCTCCGGCAAGGTGAAGACCGAATGGAACGTCGATTTTTCCATGCGTGTGGGACTCAACTCCGGCCTCGTCATCGTCGCATCGATAGGTGACGACTTACACATGGATTATACGGCCATCGGTGACACCATCAATCTGGCCTCGCGCATGGAAAGCATGGCTGCCGCGGGTTCGATTCTGGTGTCTGAATATACTGAGCGGGCAGCAAGAGACTTCTTCACGTTCAGATCCCGCGGCAAGTTGACAGTGAAGGGACGCAACCAACCGGTCGAGGCTTTCGAACTGGTCGGAGCCGGGGCAGTGGATACACGCATCGCGGCTGCCATCGTCCATGGCCTGACAAAATTTGTAGGCAGGGAGCGGGAGGTGGATGGCCTCACGCGGGCGTTGGAGAAGGTCGAGTCGGGCGTGGGCCAGGTAATCGGGTTGGTGGGGGAAGCCGGCGTCGGCAAATCAAGACTAATCCTTGAGTTCAGGCGCATGCTGGAAGAGCGGTCTCATCTCTATCTGGAAGGTCATTGCCTCCATTTTGGAAGCACGATAGCGTATCTGCCTATTCTCGAAATGCTCAAATCCTATTTCTCAATCACAGAGCAGATGAAGGAACCGACCATAAAGAGGCACATTCAGGAGCGCATTGAGGGGTTCAGTGGGCACTTGGCGCACCTGCGCTCCCCGATCTACGAACTGCTCTCGGTGACTGTTGAAGATGACTCGTATCTCCGGCTTGAGCCGAGACAGAGAAGAGAAAAAACATTTGAAGCCTTGCGGGATCTCTTTATCAGGGTGAGCCAGGACGCACCGGTAATTCTCGTGGTCGAAGATCTGCACTGGGTGGATAACACGTCCGAGGATTTCCTCACATATTTAATCGGATGGCTGGCTAATACCAGGATTCTTCTGATCCTCCTTTATCGCCCTCAGTACACGCACCCTTGGGCGAACCGCTCTTACTATATGCGGCTCGGTCTCGATGAACTGGCCATGACAGCACGACAACAGTTGCTCGAATCGCTTCTTGGCGGCGCGCCTGTCACCGGAGATTTGAGAGACTTCATCATCAGCAGGGCCGGCGGCAATCCGCTTTTTATAGAAGAGCTCACCTCCGCGCTCCAGGAAAAGGGGTACATCAGAAAAACCGAGGATGGTTATGCGCTGGCAAAGAAGAACTCAGAAATTCAGGTACCCGACACTGTGCAAGGGATCATTGCCGCCCGTATTGATCGACTCGATGAAGAGCTGAAGCGGACGATGCAGATCGCTTCAGTCATAGGAAGGGGGTTTCCCTTTTCCATCCTTGACTTCATCGTGACAAACAAAGGGTACCTGAAGGGGCACCTTAAAGAATACCTTCAGGAACTCCAAAACCTGGAGTTTGTTTACGAAGAGAGCCTTTTCCCGGAACTGAAGTATCTGTTCAAACACGCACTTGTCCAGGAAGTAGCATATAACACCCTACTCCTCAAGCGTAGGAAGGAGATCCACAGCGATATAGGACAGGCAATTGAGGCTCTTTACCCGGATCGCCTTGAGGAGTTTTACGAGATGCTCGCCTATCACTACGCCAGGAGCGAGCGTTCTGACGTCGCATATACCTACCTGAAACTCTCCGGCATCAAGGCAGCAGGAAACTCAGCGCTCTGGGAGTCGTTTCGCTTCTACAGAGAAGCCATCGAGGTGCTTGCTGGTTGGCCGGAGAGCGAAGAATTAAGAAAAGAGCAAGTTGAGATCCGCCTCCTCATGGTCTCTCCAATGATCTCTCTCGGTTTTCCGGAGGATTCCCTCGACATCCTGAACCAGGGAGAGAAGCTATGCAGAGAGTTGGGTGAGGCAAAATGTCTGACCACGCTTCTCAGCATGATCGGTCTCTATCACTCCGTTAAAGGAAATCCGTTGCTTGGCGTCAAATACAATGAGGACTGCTTCAGGATTGCTGAAGCGGAACAGGACGTGAACCTTATTGCACCGGTTGCGTTCGACTTGTGCAGCAATTATGCGTCTCGCGGCGAGTTTCTCAAAGTTATCGACGTTGCTCCGCGCGTGCTTTCTTTGCTCGAGCGTGCCGGAAAAGAGTCTGAGTGTT
>DATJQB010000019.1:0-2904 GCA_035506075.1 Bacteroidota bacterium
TTCTGATCCGTGAGCACGGAGAGCGCACTCGCGCCACCGGCTGCAAAATCTTCTGCGAGCTTTCGATGATCAAAGTCCTCCACCAGGACTCCGCGAGAAGGGGACGCCTTCTTGATTTCCGCGATCAGGCCAAATCCCGCATGCGAAAGCGCTGTTCGAAATCCACGCGGCTTCTCTCCGCTGTTTGCCATTCGGACAATTTCAGTGCGGTCTATCGCTCGAACCGCTTGAGCAACTTCGTTTTTCTTCTCCTCCAGTATCGTGTCCAGGATCGTCACTTCTGCGCCTCTCCGAGAGGCACAGAGTGCGGCAGTCGTTCAAATCTGAGGTTTTTGATCCGCCGGGCTGTTTTTGAATTCACTGTAAACCGGACCCCCTGCAGGGTCGTGCTTTCTCCAACTTCCGGCAGACGGCCCAGGACCTTCTGTATCAACCCTGCAAGCGTCTCATATTCCGGCGCTTCTGGAAGTTGAAGTGAAAACTGGCTGTTGAAATCCCCAACGCTCAGGCGAGCATCGACAATGACGGATCCGTCTTTTGCAGCTTCCACAGATTTTCCAACCTCATCGTATTCGTCATGAATCTCGCCGACAATCTCTTCAACAATGTCCTCCATTGTGACGATCCCCTCCGTACCGCCATTCTCGTCGGTGACGACTGCGAGATGTGCCTTCTTCTGTTGGAACTCCCGCAGCAGCTGACTGATCTTCTTGGACTCGGGCACGAAATAGACCGGGCGGACAATGTCCTGGAGAAGAATAAGATCGCGGTGTTCGAGCAGGCTCAGCAGGTCCTTGCTGTAAATGATGCCGATGATGTGATCGATGTTTCCCTTGTAAACAGGAAGACGTGAGTAGCCCTCGTCGATCACCTTGCGCACAAGAACTTCACGAGGCATCGAAATGTCGAGTGCAACCACATCAGGCCTCGGCACCATGATCTCCTTGACGGTGGTGTCGGTGAACTCGAGAATACTCTTGATGAGCTCGTGTTCAGTCTTGTCGATCGCACCGCTGATCGTGCTCGCCTCAAGAACCTGCTTGAGATCTTCCTCCGAGAGCTTCGTCTTGAGAAGGCCCCAGCGGACCAGGAGGTCCTTGAATATGTTTCGGTTCGAATTCAATTCAGAGTCGATGATGTGTTGCTTCCTTCCATGAAGCGAGTTTCTTCATAGCGGACCCGCTGCGGACTGAATCCCGGGCACGAGCCACGCCTGTCTGTAGGTCCTCTGCCACTCCGGCGACAAACAGTGCCGCTCCAGCGTTGAGCATCGCGATGTCTGACGGAGCGCCTTCCTGTCCACTCAGCACCTGAAGAATAATCTCGGCATTCCGTTGAGCGTCTGCGCCGCGCAGTTTCTCAAGGCTTGATGCGCTGAACCCAAAGGTCTCTGCCCGGAGATCAAAGGACCTCACAGTCCCATCTCGCAATTCGCTGACCCGGGTCCAGCCGATCGTTGAGAGTTCATCCAATCCGCCTTCGCCATGAACGACGAGAGCATGCACCGACCCAAGTTCTCTCAGGACTCCTGCAAGTTTCTCCGTAAGGCCGGGAGAAAACACTCCGAGAAGCTGTCGGCGAGCGCGGGCTGGATTCGTCAGCGGACCAAGGATGTTGAAAATCGTCCTGATACCCATGTCTTTCCTGACGGGGGCCGCAAAACGCATCGCGCTATGAAGAAGCGGAGCGAAAAGAAATGTTATGCCGATCTCGTCGAGAACGGCCGTCGTGCTTTCCGGAGAGATGTCAAGATTGATCCCGAGGGCGCGCAACACGTCGGCGCTTCCGGACTGACTAGAGACAGCGCGATTGCCGTGCTTGGCTACCACTGCGCCAGCTCCTGCAGCAATAATTGCCGCACAAGTGGAGATGTTGAACGTTCCGGAGCTGTCGCCCCCGGTCCCGCACGTATCGATCAGGTTCTGGTTGTTGCATGAAATGGGGACTGCTTTGTCCCTCATCGACTGTGCGCATCCTGCGATCTCGGCAATCGTCTCTCCCTTCAGTCGCAGGCCCATGAGAAACGACGCAATCTGCGCCTCGGATGCATTCCCAGACATGATTTCGTTCATTGTCTCGAAGGCTTCCTGGCGCGTCAGATCTTCACTAGCCGCCAGTTTTTGAATTGCTTCTCTTATCATCTCTCAGGATTCCGGAACTTCGTCCCTTCGCCACTACGGCAGCGTCACTTCATGATCCTTCATAAACAACTTCCTCGAGAAAGAGCCCTTTGGCCGGAGCTGACATCCCGGCCTTGCTGCGATCCCGAGCCGCAAGAATTTCTTCGAATGAGCCTTCGTTTCGATGGCCGCGCGCGACTTCAACCATCGTTCCAACAAGCGCTCTTACCATCCCATAGAGAAAGCGATTAGCTCGAATCTCATAGACCAATTTCGATTCACTCTCGGACCACACCGATTTGTCGACGATGCAGCGCGTATGCTCCGAACTGCTATCGACCTTACAGAACGATGCAAAGTCATGCTCCCCCATCACGCTCCCGGCACATTGCCTTAGCAGGTCGACCTCAACCTTGTATCCACCGACGTACCAGCTGAAGTTCCTCTCAAGAGCCGTGGGTCGGCGGGACATGTAGTACCTGTACGTCCTGTGACGTGCACTGTACCTGGCATGAAAATCATCCGCCACCCGATCGCCGGCGACGATCGCAATGTCGTCAGGGAGCACCCCATTCAGAGACTTCACAAGGACTTCGGGTTCGATCTCTTTGGGCAGCTTGAAGGAAACGACCTGCCCCCTGGCGTGAACACCCGCATCCGTTCTCCCGGCAGCAACCGTCGAAACTGAGGAGCGCAGAATCTGCTGCAGCGCATTCTCGAGGGCCGCCTGAACAGACATACCGTTCGGCTGGACCTGCCAACCGACATAGTTAGTTCCATCGTA
>DATJQB010000020.1:0-7946 GCA_035506075.1 Bacteroidota bacterium
TCATCCATTCGATATTTCCTCTCACCTCCGATTTTTCTATATTGTCCCCCGCGCTGAGGCTACACTAATCAGCGGACAACGTCGATCTTTGAGGAAGTCTCCCAACTTCCCAGGTCTCCGGTTCGACAACATCACAACTTGTCAAATTCACAATCATTCAATTGAAGCTCACTCCCATGCGATCCAAAATTCTGATACTCATCTGTCTTTTCACAACACTCGTGTCAGCTCAACAAAAGTCGGTCATAAAGGGAATACTTCTCGGGCACGACAAGAAACCGATGCCGTTGGCTGACGTCCACCTGATCAAAGCCCCGGCCTCACAGTCGTTTGCCGGCGTCCAGGTGAACCGTGACGGAGCATTCAGAATCGAAACGGCGGAGACCGGCCTGATCGTCGCCGAATTCACAGGCGTCAATCATGGGGCACTCGACATTCCTCTCCTCATCGAGAAACCTGCGACCATTGATCTGACTGTAAGCCTTGCGACGTATGCTTACTTCGATGATCCCGCAGAGCTGAAGTTGATGTCCGACCGGACGGATTTTGCCTTCGAACGGGCGCAACCGATGCAGAAGCAACCAGACGGGACGTTCACGATCGATGTCGAGACGATCAATCCAACCCTTTCCTATCAGGTCTTCGGAGCCGAGCGCAACAGCAGGAGCATCAATGGAACCCAGTCGGACCGGTACGAATTCGACGGATCGGGCGATTACAGGTCGATTGTCAACGTGAAGGGGGGGAAAGTCAGAATCGTGTTCGACCCGAAGAAGACGGTCCGCTCGACAGCCGAAGTGGAGTTCAAGTTTGGTGATCCATCGTCGCCGATCGCGAAAATCGCGGAGATCCAGCAGGAGATGACAAAAAGGGAAATACTCTGGTCGACGGCGGTGACCGAGTATGTGAAGGGGGGAAATGATTTCAAGAAGTTCAAATACGACTGGTCGGCGAGTCAGGCTGGAATTCTGGCGCGATTGAACAAAGAGAACGACCCGCTTGTCCGCCAGATGCTTCTGATGGACTATGTCGATACGAAGGCGAAGAATGCGACAAGTGCGGATCCGGCGATTGGCGCCCGGTTGTTCAAAGAGATTCCTCCTGATTCAAAATTGTGGATGATGCCGACGCTCCCCCTGCTCAACGCCGCGGGTGAGCTTTCGGGGGACGAGAACGCCCACCGCCAGTACCTCGACAGTTTTCTCGACAAGAACCCCGAGATGGAATTGAAAACGAACCTGATCATGAATCAACTTGTCTCGTCGCGGCTGCAGGGAGACGAAAAGAGTTTCAGGCTCTACTATGACATGGCGCTGAAACATTTTGGCGGGACGGATTTCGCCAAGGCCGTTCAGGCCCGCTTTACGCCGGCTTCCAATATCCTGACGGGGAATCAGCTCCCGGCGTTTCGTGTGAAAGCGCTCGGCGATTCGACGAAGATCTATACGAACGATACCTTCAAGGGGAAAACCGTGCTTCTCGATTTCTGGGCGACGTGGTGCGGTCCCTGCGTCGAAGAAATGGAAAACCTTCAGAAAGCATACGAGAAGTTCAAGTCGAAGAATTTCGAAATCCTCAGTCTCTCGCTCGATCGTTCGCCGGACGATGTGGTGAAGTTCCGTCACGACAAATGGAAGATGCCGTGGCTGCACACGTTTGTGACGGGCGATGAGAAGCTCACCACTGCCTTCGAAGTTGTCGGGATTCCACACCCGATTCTTGTCGACGGGACCGGGACGATCATCGCGGTCGAAGAGGAATTGCGCGGGTCGAACCTCGACGCGACGCTTTCGAAATTCCTGGATTCAAAGAAGTAGCACTCCCGTGTCGTTCGTTCGAAGGCCCGATCGTTCCTGTGCCAGGGAGTGATCGGGCTCTTCATTTATTGCCGCCTTGCCCCGCCTCGAATCTTCCCCTTCGTTGAAGGCCAGTTAACATTCCACGCTCGCCGTTCGGCAGTCAAGGTCGCGAATCCGGCGTGTTCAACGCCTTCTGCGCGACTTTTCCGAGATTTATGCATCTTTACACAGACGCCGGCGGATCAGTCTCCGCTGTTCCCGGTTCGTTTACCTCCTGCACCGCGAGGCACATTTGGATCCAGCCATCGAGCGCCAGCTGATCGCAGAGCTTCAGCGTGGAAGTGACCGCGCCCTTGCATTGGTGTATCAAAGATTCAGCCATGGGATTTTTGCGTACTGCCTGAAGATTCTGGCCGATCGGCAGCTTGCGGAAGATTCGGTACAGGAAACGTTTCTGAAGGTGCGACAGCACGCGCACGCGATCCAGTCCAACGAGTCGTTCAAGTCCTGGATCTTCCGCATTGCGCGCAACGAGGCGTTGATGCAATTGAGAAAAAGGAGATCGAATGGACAGATTGAAGATGAATCAGTGTGGAGCGAGGAGACACCTCATCAGCAATTCGTCGCGTTGGAACGCGCAGAGATTGTCAACCGTCTGATCGCCAACTTGAAGCATGAATATCGTGAAGCTCTCGTCCTGCTTGTGTATGAAGATATGACGTATGCCGAAATCGCATCGGTCACCGGCGCAACGGAGAGTTCTGTGAAATCTCGTATTTTCCGGGCGCGGAAAGAAATGATCGAGAAGATGAAACCGTATGAGACTCTCTAACGTCAGTCTGAGCGAAGGCGAAGACTGAGATAAGGCAACAGTGCATCAGACACGCTTCGACTACGCTCAGCGTGACGGTGTAAATGGAATTGAAACAACGTACACCAACGGATAAGATCATGAACCACACACACTACCAGGAACTCACAAGCCAATTCATCGACCGGGAGCTTGGACACGAAGACGAACGGGAGCTCTTTGCGCACCTCGGTCGATGCGACCGCTGCCGTGGATTTCTCAAGACTGCACTGATATTGCAGGAAGATCTCCACAGGACGAAGGAAGAAGCATCGAAATTTCTGACACCAATGACTGTATATTCATTGGATCCTTCAGCCAAGTCCGGCCGTCCGGCTATTCTCGCATTTCGCTCATTGTGGCGTGCGAATATACCGGTTCCACTTGCATTCGGGTTGATCGCTGTGCTTATCGTGATCGGCGTACTCCTAGCAAGACCGGCAGAGATTCCACAATCCATTCAGACTCAAGCTGTTCCTCAATCAAAGGCAGTGATGTCGATGCCGACGATCGTTGTTTCTTTGAACTAGATGGAGATGAGGCCTCTTATGCGAATTGCCGTCTTTCTGCTTCTCATGCTAACCGCAGCGCGAGGATCTGCTCAAACTCCCAACACGTCGGAACAACACCGATCGGACCATGATAGTATCCATGTCTTCAGTTTGTTGAATGATGCACGGGTGCAATTTCTGGTATCTGCAGTTGATGAATCGACAAGAGAACCGATCCCAAGCTTCTCGCTCCAGATGGATCCGCAGGACAATCAGAGCGGAGGAGAGGTCTCGGGCAGCGGTGTGCTCAGGGCGAGCCTGTCCGGAGGCCGCTACGCAATGTTAGTTTCCGCGAAGGGTTACCTTACGGAAGTCCTGGAAGGGATCGAGATTCCCGGGAAGGCCACCGGCGGAGGCTATTCGACGTATCCTATCAACGATGTTGACACGTTTGTCGGCACTACAATCGGTCTGAGAATCTCCCTCCGCAAGATTGACCCCACCATCAACAGGAAAACCAGAAGGCGTCCGTTTCTCTCGGATACCGTCTTTTATGAAATCACGAGTCCGACTCCTGAAATCGTGGGCGGAAGCGGTTCATTGATGAACAGGATTCGCCGGGGGGCTTCCTCAATTGTGTATGGCGGAGATAAGGTTGTCCTCGCGAAATCGTGGTTCACAGCCTACATTGATAAAGGCGGTCGCGTTGTACGCGTTGATGTCGAAAATAAAGGGAGGCACGATGTTGATCAATTGATCACGCGTGCGTTGTACGAAACAAAATTCTCACCAGGACAAATTCTTGGCAAGCCTGTCAATTCGAAGATCATGATTCCATTCGAGTTTACGCTCAGAGGGCAGAAGAAATGAACCGGCACGAACCCAGGGGAGACACAACGCCGAGTATCAGGATCGCATCACTCTTTCCCGTTGGCCTACAGTCAAGGTTGCGGGCGAGATCCTTCTTCGACAGTTGACCCGACTGACGACTCATGCTTGTTGGGGACCCTGTCCGTCGAACAACATTATTCCCACTTGACATTCTTGCATGAGAATTGTAGGTTGGTCGTGTCGATTCCACGACAGGGAGATCACCCGCCAAGACTTGCCACGTTGTTCGTTCGCTTCAGACAGCTGATTCACTATACTTCCTTATCATAATTCCATTTTGCGGCGACAGTACTCGGTTTGAGCTTTACAGCTCATCGCGGCTCGCGACTAAGAGTGACGTACTCGGAGTTGCTTCCAATACACCTCCAAGCGTATTGGCTTCAACGTGATAAGGGAGTCAGTTCTGGAAAAAGAATCCAGACGCGGGTGCAACGAGATTGACCTGAACGACGTCTAATCTTTGTCGGTACTTTTCCGTACAAGGACCTGTATGTACTTGTACGTATTGACTCTCGTTCGCCGTTTGTCGTGATTTGATTCACCTCCCTTACCGTCAGTACATCCATCATAGCTCAGCATCCGAAGGGGCATCACATGTTCCGCCTACCCAGATTTCCGTTTCTTCAGTCTCCGATCATCAAGAAACTCCTGGACCTCATCAAACGCCGTCCTATCGCTTCGTATTCGGTCATCGGAGTCTTCCTCATTTGCTTCATCTGGTACTTCTCGGCGACGGGAACAACTGCAAAGTCCGACGTGCTCGTGACGCCCACGAAGGGACAGTTCCTCGTCACGGTGACGACGACCGGTGAGTTGCAGGCCAAGAGCTCGATCGACATCAAGGGATCGGAGAGCGCGCGGGCCGCGAACATCTGGCAGATGAAGATCACGAACCTCATCGCCGAAGGGACGGTCGTGAAGAAAGGGGACTTTGTCGCGGATATGGACAAGTCCGAGATCATGCAAAAGGTCAAAGACTCCCAGTTGTCGGTGCAGAAACTCGACGCGCAGTTCCTCCAGACGAAACTCGACAGCGCTCTTGCGCTCTCGCAGGCCCGCGACGAGCTTGTCAATCTCTTCTATGCCCAGGAGGAGAAGAAGCTTGCACTCGATCAATCCGCGTACGAAGCGCCGGCCATGAAGCGTCAGGCCGAAATCGACTATGAACGCGCACAACGCAGCTACGAGCAAGCCAAGAAAAACTATGTAACGAAGACGCAACAGTCGATCGCAAAGGCGCAAGCCGCGGAAGTTGATCTCATCAAAGAACGGCAGCGCCTCGATCTCATGATGAAGGCAATGATGGATTTCACCATCAAGGCACCTGCTGATGGAATGGTGATTTACGCGCGGGAATGGAACGGGAAGAAGAAGGTCGTCGGAACAACAATCAGCACGTGGGACCCGACGGTCGCGACGCTTCCCGACTTGAGGGAGATGGAGTCGATCACCTACATCAACGAGATCGACATTCAGAAAATCGCCGTTGGCCAGAAGGTGAAGCTGAAACTCGACGCCGATCCGAACAAGCCGCTGACGGGCACCGTGACGGCTGTTGCCAACATCGGTGAGCAGCGACCGAATTCAGATTCCAAGGTCTTTGAGGTGCGCGTCAAGATCAATGAATCCGACACGACACTCCGTCCGTCGATGACGACCTCGAATGAAATACTCGTCGCGAAAATCGATGATGCTCTTTCCGTCCCGCTTGAGTGTGTCCACTCGGAAGGGACAAACACATTTGTGTTCAAGAAAGACGGCGGGAGCATGATCAAACAGGAAGTCAAACTGGGGCAGATGAACGAAAACGCGGCAGTGGTCCTCGCCGGAGTGACACTGAAGGACCAGCTCTATCTCTCTTCGCCGTCAGAGCCGGACCGGGCGAAAACCGTCCTGCTCGCAGCAACGAAATAACCGGGACATTCCATAGACCGCTGACCTGTCGCGATCGCGGAGGTCACTTGATTCCATCTTCAATCCGATACCGTATGCTGGCAAATATCTCTCAGAGTCTCTGGATCGCCGTCGAGGCGATTGCACACAACAAACTCAGGGCTGTCCTGACATCGTTGGGCATCGTCTTTGGCGTCGGATCGGTGATCTCGATGCTGGCGGTTGGATCGGGAGCCAAGCAGGAAATCCTCGACCAGATGAAGCTGCTCGGAGCGAACAATATCATCATCACACCGATCGTCGAGCAGGAGGAAGGCAAGGTCGCCGAAGACGAACAGCAGAAGAAAACGGAAAAGAAACGGTACAGTCCCGGGCTTTCGCTCGATGATGCCCAGGCCATCCGGCAAAGTGTCCCCGACGTCATGTTCGTGAGTCCGGAAGTGGTCGTCGAAACGATGGTGATCCGCGAAGGGCTGAAGCGGACGAGCAAACTTGTCGGCGTCGATTCGACGTACTTTGCCACATCGGATTTCACGCTGGAGCGGGGTCGGATCTTTTCGAAGAAGAACATCGAGCTGGGCGGGCCTGTCGCTGTGATCGGGCATTCGATCAAGACGAAGTTCTTCCCGATGGAAGACCCGATTGGAGGGAGGATCAAATGCGGCAATCTCTGGCTGACCGTCATTGGTGTCCTTTCCGAACGATCCATAAGCAAGGAAAACATCCAGCATCTCGGGTTGCGTGACTACAACTATGATGTCTACACGCCGGTCAGCACGCTCTTGCTGCGATACAAAAACCGAACGCTTGTGACGAGGCAGGATATTCAGCGCGCATCGAGGGAAGCGGGCGGCGGAGACAACTCGGACCAGGCAAAGAAGCCGACCAACTACAACCAGCTCGACCGTCTCGTTGTCAGGGTCGCCGGGTCGGAAAAGATGGCGACCCTCGCCGAAGTCATCAGCCGCATGCTGCAGCGGCGCCATAACCAGATCGTCGATTTCCAGGTGACGGTGCCTGAACAACTGCTGCGGCAGGAACAGCGCACGAAGGACATTTTCAACGTTGTGCTCGGCGCGATCGCTTCCATCTCGTTGATCGTCGGCGGCATCGGGATCATGAACATCATGCTGGCATCCGTGATGGAACGCACGAAGGAAATCGGCATCCGCCGGGCAACCGGCGCCACGAAGCGGGATATCGCGCTTCAGTTCCTGAGTGAGGCAACGATGATCAGCGTGACCGGCGGGATCATCGGCATTTTGCTCGGCGTCGGACTCAGCGTCGCCATCCGCTACTTCGCCGGCGTGCTGACGATTGTGAGCATCGCTTCCGTGATGCTGTCGTTCATCATCTCGATTTCAATTGGCATCGCCTTCGGGCTTTTCCCCGCCCGGCGCGCGGCCGATCAGGATCCGGTGGTGTGCTTGCGATATGAATAACGCGTGATCCGCGTCCTCATTCCTTGTTCGATGCTGAACATTCGATGGAGCTGGACAGCCGAACTCTGAATGTCGAACGTGGAACGCTGAACAGCAGAACGCCGAACCGCTGAACTCTGAAGGTCGAACATAGGAACGCTGAACGGTAGAACGCCGAACCGCTGAACTCTGAATGTCGAACGTGGAACGCTGAACAGCAGAATACCGAAGAATTGAACTCTGAATAACGAACATAGCAACGCCGAACAATTGAATTCTGAATAACGAACAGCCGCACCTCTACAGACTGGACATGAAAATCAAAAATTCCATCTCGCTTGCAATTCTCCTGACCATACATACAGCGCGGCTCCTTGCTCAGGCCGACACAACGTTCCTAAGCCTGCAGGACTGCATACGACTCGCACGAACAAACGGGCCGCTCGGATCGATCGCCCGGAGCGCTTACGATGTCAAACAGTCCACCTTCAGCTCTTTCGCAGCGACGTACCTGCCTCAGTTGTCACTGCGAGGGGACGTGCCGGGATATTACAGCTCCATCAACGCCATCACGCTTCCGGACGGGAGCTCGATCTACACA
>DATJQB010000021.1:0-12534 GCA_035506075.1 Bacteroidota bacterium
CAAGGAGTCCGCCCCGGCAGAATTGGAAATTGCGCTCCGCGCCGTCGCAGATGGTAAAACATACCTCAGTCCACAGGTTTCCCAACACGTTATCGCTGGTTACAGAGATCGAACGACGTCTGACACCCGACCGATCTCGGCCCTGACTTCCCGGCAGCGCGAAATCCTGCAACTGCTCGCCGAGGGGTGTAACGCTAAGGATATTGCCCGAGCGCTCAATATTAGTGCGAAGACCGTGGACAACCATCGTGCGGATATTATGGATCGGCTGAACATTCATGACCTCCCCGGCCTCGTTCGGTATGCCATCCGGAATGGCCTCGTTGCGCTCGACAGATAGCCCGCCTCTCGTTTCTCTCTTCGCGTAGGTGAATTCCGACGAAGATATGAGGGATTCCCCTATTCACTTTTCATCCCCCGTTCCGTAACATTTTTCCAGCAAGAAGAAGAGCCGAAGCGCAGAAATCCCCGCGCCCCCGTGAAAGAAATGGCGAACTCGGATCTGAGCCGGTCGTTGCTGACCAGCAGTGAATCAGACGAAACCAGGGGGTCCAGAACTGCGAGCGAAAGAATCAGTGGCGCAATGAAATCATTGATTTGAAGTTCTACGTTTCAGGCAGTGCGATATCGTAGAGGGGATCGCATGGCAGCGAAGGAAGCAATTCAACTGTTATTGGTAACAAACAGTCATGAGGATGTTCGTTCTGCCGAGCGAGCGGCTGCCAAATGGGGGTGCATGGAATACTGGCAAGCTGTGACACTCGCTGAGGCACTCAAGCGCGTCGCGGCGGACCGTTTCGATATCGTTCTTCTGAGTCTGAGCCTCCCAGACAGCTCGGGGATAGAGACGTTGATCAGGTTCAACCGGACAATGCCGTCGATCCCGGTTATTGTGCTAACGGATCCACACCACAACCACGTGGGTTCGGAGGCTCTTCGGCACGGAGCGCTCCTGCATCTCGTCAGGGGAGAATTCAGTTCACACATGCTCGCCCAGTGCGTTCGTTATGTCCTGGAACGCCAGCGACTCGCAGTACAGGCAAGTGGACGGATGTACGCGTAAGAGCAAACGAAAGAGGTCGATCAATAGTCTGGATGCAGCTATCTATGCGGGGAATATGATGAAGATGAAGGATTTGCGTGAGCTTGCATGGCACCAATCAAAAGACGCAATGCGAATCATCGACAAAGACGGCATCCTGCTCGATGCAAACGAGGCCTACTGCGAGATTGCTGGCAAACGACGGGTTGAGCTGGTTGGGAAGCCGTTCATGAGTCTGTTCGCTGACTATCTCCGCGCAGACATTTTGCACGAAGAGCTTCAGAAGTTCTCCCCCACGTCTGCCGATAGGGTCACGACTCGATTCGTGGAATTGTGGGATGGGAGGATGCTGTGGATTGAAGATCGGTCAACAGTGATCAGGTCTGAGATAGAGAAGGATGTTCTCTTGAGTCTTGTTGTGAACGTTACTCAAAGAATTAGAAATGAAATCTCGGAGGCAAATGCTCTCGAAGCATTGCGGGCGAGCGCAGAGAGGTACCAGGCTCTCATTGAATCGTCTCAGGATTGGTGCTGGGAAACCGACGAGGAGGGAGCTTTCACTTTCGTGAGCAAACAAGTAAAAAGCGCCCTGGGCTACGAGCCTGCCGAGCTTCAAGGCAGAAACGCATTCGCGTTCATGACCAATGGCATTGAAACGGGCGCTTCGAATTCATTCGCTGAACTCTGGTCGGCACGTAAGAGCTTTCGCGATGTCCAATGGGTCCACCGGCACAAAAATGGCCGACTGATTTTTCTTGAAAGCAATGGCGTCCCCTTTGGTAATGAGCGAAAAGATCACATTGGGTACCGCGGTGTAAGTCGGGATATCACGGAACGCGTGCTCGCTGAGGAAGCGCTTCGATCGAGTGAGAAGAAATATCGGGATCTGGTTGCTCACAGTCCCGACGGTATCTTCATAGCAGATGCCACGGGGAGATTCCTGGAGGTAAACAGAGCGATGTGCGAAATTCTCGAATACAGCGAGAAGGAACTGCTGTCGATGACAATCTATGACATCCTTCCAGCCGAGTACAGAGAAGCTCACAAGGTGAGGCTTTCGAGAATTCTCCAAGGGCAGGATTCCAATGTGCCCGCCGAGTACGTGGCGAAGGGAAAAAACGGATGCGAGTATTGGACAGAGGTTCGTTCGAGGCAACATCTGCTGGGAGGTGGTGCTGTGGGCTTCCAGGGTGTCGCACGGGATATTTCTCAGCGCAAACAAGCGGAGTTATCATTGCTCATGAGCGAAGCCAAGCTCTCGAACGCACTGGAGATGGCACGTCTGGGCCACTGGGAGTATGATGTCGCGAGTGATTTGTTCACGTTCAACGATCAATTCTATGCGTTGTTTCACACGACCGTTGAGCAGGTTGGCGGCTACACCATGTCGCCAGACTCCTACGCTCAACGCTTCGTGCATCCAGATGACATGGCTTGGGTCAGACGAGGAATAAAGCTGGCACTCGAGAGTTCCGATCCTCACCATAGCTCGCAACTGGAGCACCGAATCATCTATGCCGATGGTGGAACTGGCACCATCACTGTCCGCGCGTTCGTTCTCAAGGATGATCAGGGGCGCACGATCAAGACCTACGGTGTGAATCAGGACATTACAGAGCGGAAACGTGCTGAAGTTGCGCTCGTCAAAGAACGTGAACTTCTGAAAACAATCATTGAAACCATCCCCGATGAAGTCTGCCTCAAAGATCTCGAGCATCGCTTTGTGCTGGCAAATAGTGTGAGTGTCCAGGCCCTTGGGGCGAATTCGATGGACGATCTCGTCGGTAAGACCGATCTGGACTTCGTTCCGGAAACGCTCGCGCGCGAACACCTCAAGGAAGAGGAGGAAATCATCAGCTCCGGAATCGCGCTCACTAATAGCGAACGCGTTCAACGCGACCCCGAAACCGGCCAGATCAGCAAATGCCTTTTGACTACGAAGGTGCCGGTGAAGAACGCGGGCGGTAAGACCGCCGGTATCGTTGTGGTGAACAGATATATCACGGATCGCAAACGCGCCGAAGAAGCCCTTGTCCAAAGTGAAAAACGATACCGCACGATGTTCGAGACGACAGGTACTGCTGCGGTACTATATGACAAAGATTGCATCATACACCTGGTCAACAAGGAGTTTGAGAACCTCTCGGGCTATTCGAAGCAAGAGGTGGAAGGGATCGTGAAATGGCCGGAATTTGTCTGCGACAAGGACCGCGATCACATGCTTGAGCTTCACCGGCGACGCATGCAAGGGGCGGAGGATGTGCCAACGCACTACGAATTTGCATTTGTGACGAGATCTGGGGAGTTACGGTCGATCTTCCTCACGATCAATCTTATTCCGGGGACGAGCCAGTGTGTGTGCTCCCTCATGGATGTCACAGAACAAAAGAAGGCAGCCGACCTACTGGTACAACGGTCAAGGGAACTCGAGGCGATTGTAAGGTCCCTTGATGACATTGCCTTTGAAATCGATGAACATGGAACATGTCTCAATGTGTGGACGGCCGACGAGTCGCTGTTGGCGATGCCGAAGTCAGACCTGATCGGAACAACCATCTCTGAAACTTTGGGAGACGTGGGTCAACGGATTCTTGATTCGATCAGACGGGTCTTGGAGACCGGGGAAAGGGATACCATAGAATATCCTTTCGAAATACAAGGTGAGCCAAGGTGGTTCTCGGCTGTCGTGAACAGAGTAGAGGCCAGGCCGGGATTCTCTCAAACCGCATCTGTTCTTGTGCGCGATATGACCGAACGGAAAAATGCTGAGATACAGTTGCGACAATCTGAGGAACAGTACCGAAGCCTCGTAGAAAATGAAAGAGATGTGATCTTCAGCCTTTCTCCTGACGGAATCATCATGAGTACAAACCCGGCATTTGCAAAGATCACTGAGTGGGATACGGAAGAATGGGTGGGAAGAACGTTTTCGGATCTCTTTCGTCCTGAGGACCGTGAAATGGCTCGTCAGGCAGTGGAAGCGGCTCTCGATAATGGAAGCGGTGGTTCCCGGGAATGCCGGTTGATCTCGCGATCAGGGAAAGACCTTCTCGTAGAGGTGACGTGGGCGCCACAGTTCATGGACGGGAAGATATGCCGGATCCTTGGTATCGCGCGCGACATCACGGAACACAGAATATTGGAAAGCCAGCTGCGCCAGGCTCAAAAGCTGGAGACGCTGGGCACACTGGCTGCAGGCATCGCGCATGATTTCAACAACATTCTTACGATCATCTCCGGTCAGGTTTCACTCCTGGAAGGAGGACGTGTCAACCTTGATTTACTGGCCAAACGGACCAACGCGATCCAGAATGCTGTCCAGCGCGGTACTCACCTGGCGCGTCAAATACTGACTTTTACAAGGAAGAAAACCGCAGGTGAGGGACTCGTCAATGTGAATGAAGTCATTCGAGATCTCTCAGCTCTGCTCTCAGAGACTTTTCCGCGATCGATTGAGATTACCTTCAATCTGGCCAAATCCGAGCCCATTCTTCTTACGGATCAATCGCAACTTCATCACGCCTTGCTGAACCTGTGTGTCAATGCCCGCGATGCAATTCAAGAGGCTTCTCCGAGCGGGATGGCTCAGGGAACGCTGGATTTGCATACGGACATAGTTCCGCGGGAGCGACTCGGAGTAACCATCTCCACCGGAGGTGCACAATACTTTCTTTGCATCAAAGTCTCCGATACGGGTGTGGGGATGAGTGAGGAGATCAAGAAGCACATCTTTGAACCATTTTTCACGACCAAGGGAGAAGGGAGAGGTACAGGACTGGGGCTGGCAGCTGTGTTTGAATTCGTCAGTGCGTACCACGGGTTTATCGATGTCAGAAGTGCCGTGGGCGAAGGAACGACGTTTACACTGTACTTTCCATCGGACGACGGACGGCCGAGTTTCCTGAAGTCTGCCAAAAGTAGACTGGACGAGCCGCGCGGTGGATCGGAGACCATACTCTTGATCGAGGATGAGAAGAGTCTGCTCGATCTCATGAAAATTGTCTTGTCGGACAAGGGATACACTGTCCTTGCCGAGGCCGATGGTCCAGGTGCGATCAACGCATTCCGTCGTGAAAGCGCAAACATTGACCTTGTGGTGACAGATCTTGGTATGCCTCAAACTGATCCAATGAGCATGATCTCAACGATACGGCAAATCAAGCCGGACGTGCATATCATCGTCGCGAGCGGCTACGCGTTGTCGACCGTGAAGTCTGAACTGATGGAGAAGGGAGTAAAGGCCTTTATACCGAAGCCCTATAACCTCAATGAGATACTGCGGATAATAAGAATGGTTCTGGACGGCAAGGGGGATGGGGTCGGTTTTAACTAACCAGCAAAGATTAGGAAATCTCCGGGAAGAATCTGATGACAACGAAGGATCCATGTTCAAAGACGAGGGAGCCGGGCGATAGCCGTGGGGCAGATGTATTGGAGGGACCGAATCAACGGCTGCCCGGCCAACTCATGTTGGAAACACAGACTGATCGCGTCGAGTGGCGGGGGACCGCTGCGCATAGAGTCAGGCACAGAATCAACGTAGTTACAGCCGACAATCAGCCGATTGTACTGGAAGGACTCCGAAACATCGTGGCCTCTCAACCAGATATGGACATCGTTGGCGAGGCGTTGAGTGTTGCTGAGCTTCTCCGGTTAGTCCGGGAGAGGAACGTGGACGTTGCAGTCGTTGAGGTGATGATAGCAAGGATTTTTCCGGTTCAGTTGATTCGCAACATGAAATCTGAAGTGCCGTCGATCAAGATTCTTGTCCTGAGCTCTTTACCCGAGGATTTTATTGCGACCCGTCTGTTTCTCGCAGGCGTTAACGGGTATTTGGGGAAACATTGTGACCTCAATCAGATTCCCACAGCGATCAGGAGATTGGCAAGCGGAGGAAGATACGCCAGCGACAATTGTCTGGAATCTCTGATGGCAGTTGTTCAGAATCCCGGCTCAGCGCTGCCCCATCATTTGTTGTCTGACCGGGAGTTCCAGGTCTTCCAAATGATCTGCCGGGGACAGAGTACAAAGGGTATTGCAGACGAACTTTCGTTGAGTGTGAAAACGGTGAGCACACACAAGGCCCGTATTCTTGAGAAAATGAAAATGACGAACATTGCCGAGTTGCTTCGGTATGCATTCTCTCATGAGTACATGGATGGATTGTTGGACTTGACGAGCCTTCACCGGGCCGAAGGATAGGTTTGACATGTTCTCGTGAATTGAAGATACAGCCAGGAGACAGTAATTCACGAAAGCCGCCGCGCTGAGACTGATTTCTCATCAGGGTCTTCGAAACGTCGCCCAAAAAACTTGCAACCAAACCTAGTCAAAATCCTACAAAGGAATCATCCAAAGTCCGATTGAGATTCCACACATATGGGTCGATAGAATACTTGTGAACATGTCGGCAGCGTACGTGCAAGATGTCGCATCGTTGCGTTTGTGCCGACAAGAGCTTCACTTCTATTGTGTCCCGAAACGCTCATCTTGTCCCGAGGGACAAAAGGAGAATTGCCATGCAATGGTACTATAACCTCAAACTAAGACCAAAGTTACTCTCCGGATTCTCTCTCATCATGCTTTTGTCGATAGCCACCGGCATTCTCGGCATCGTACTGATCCAACAGCTGACCGCCGCTGACACTTTCATGTACGAAGAGGTGACCGTGCCTCTCGTGCAATTGGGCTCCGTTGAATCTGACGTCCAGGCCGTTGCTGCCCAGGCATACACTGTTCTTCTCTCGACGAGCGCCCAAGAGGATGAAAGGAGCGTTCAGAAGATTGACGAATTATCGCAGAACATCGACGCAAATATGGCAAAGGTTGAGAAGACAATATCAACTGAATCTGTTCATCAAGCTTTCGATGGATTTGCAGCGGCTCGCAAGGAGTACACGCCCTTGCTCAAACAATGCATGGCAATGGCCCAGGCAGGGAAGAAGCGCGAAGCTTATGCTTTTGCCAGAACGAGTGTCGCACCAATCCGGAGCCGGATGGCCACCGCGCTGAACAAGCTTGCCGAGGTCATAGTGGCACAGGCCAAAGAAACGTCCGAAGCAAATGCGGCGCTGGCGAAACGAGCGACAACGACTGCCACAATTGTTCTGATCCTCGGATTTATGATTGCGCTTGGCCTCGGGATCTTCATTGCCCACTCTGTAGTCAAACCGCTGAAGTACCTGTTCTCGCAAGCGCAAATGGTAGCACAGGGGGATCTCACGGTTGAAGTTGTGCAAAAATCGAAGGATGAGATTGGGCAACTTGCTGGAGCCTTCGCAGGGATGGTTGACAATCTCCGAGATACATTGGGACGAGTCTCCGAAGCCTCATCAGCTGTTGCAAGTGCTTCCAGTGAGATCAGCAGCAGCACGGAAGAAATGGCTGCTGGAGCGCAAGAACAGACCTCACAAGCAAGTGAAGTTGCCAGCGCAGTCGAAGAAATGACGAAGACGATTGTGGAGAACTCTCGAAACGCAGGTGCAACAGCGGAGACGGCGAAGCAGGCGAGGCAGGCTGCGGAGCAGGGAGGCAGGGTCGTCGAAGAAACAGTTGCTGGCATGAACCGCATAGCCACCGTTGTCCACCAATCCGCGGGAACCGTCAAGGCACTTGGCAAGTCAAGCGATCAAATTGGCGAAATCATCGGAGTCATCGACGATATCGCCGATCAGACAAACCTCCTTGCGCTGAATGCTGCGATAGAAGCTGCGCGGGCAGGCGAGCAAGGACGCGGTTTTGCGGTTGTCGCAGACGAGGTTCGCAAGCTCGCTGAGCGCACCACGAAAGCGACCAAGGAAATCGCAGGCATGATCAAACAGATCCAGGCGGAGACCACCGGCGCAGTCAGTGCAATGGAAGAGGGAACAAATGAGGTGGAGAAGGGGAAGGAACTTGCGGACAAAGCCGGGGTGTCGTTGAAGGAAATCGTGGATGTGTCACAACGGGTTACCGATATGGTGGCGCAAATCGCAGCAGCGAGTGAACAACAGTCGAGTGCAAGCGAACAAATCAGCAAAAACGTTGAAGCGATCAGCGCAGTTACCGGGCAAACAGCGAGTGGGACACAACAGGTTGCCAGGGCGGCAGAGGACCTGAATCGATTGACAGAGACACTGGAGCAACTTGTCCGCCGATTCAAATTGTCGAACACGGCAGTTGACATTGAGCATGGGTCGATCGATGCTACGGCGAACAAGGCCAAGTCCAGGATGGCCGTACGATCGAATGGCACACTAATTCATCAGGAAGGTTAGGTGGACAAGACAATGTCTGACACCCAGGAGGCTTCGAGGGCACAGATCAGTTCAACTGATGAACTTCTTCAACTCGTCAGTTTCAAGATGGGCGATGAGGAATTTGGAATCGATATTCTGAAGGTGCAGGAAATCATCCGCATGACAGATGTGACACGTGTTCCAAATGCTCCTCCGCATGTCGAAGGAATCATCAACCTGCGTGGGAAAGTCATCCCTGTGATCGATTTGCGTTCACGCCTGGGTATGGCACCGAAAGAGCATGACAGAAGAACAAGGACCGTCGTTGTGGAGGTGGGCGGCAAGGTGGTAGGATTTGTTGTAGACTCGATGAGCGAGGTGCTGAGGATTCCGAGGAGTTTGACAGAACCGCCACCGTCCGTTGTCGCGGGAATTGACGCGGACTACATCACAGCGATCGGCAAGCTGGATGACAGGCTGCTCACGTTGCTCGACATCGAAAAGGTCCTGGTACATTAGTGCCGCTTCCGATAGTTGTTGTTTCGTTGTCAAGATCGTTTTGCGTTATCGCAGCAACGAACACCGCCGGTCTGAAAAGGGCCGGTCATCAACCAGGAGTTTTCTTTTTCGAAGTGGGGCTCACTGGGCAAACGGCGTGTGGGACACAACAATTGCCAGATTGACCGAGGATCTGAATCGACTGACAGAGAACCTCCAGCAGCTGGACTCGAAATTCCGGCTTACGGGAGGTCAGTCAGGTCAACAGGCCGACATGATGTCGTCAAGACAACGCACAGGTAGAGAGGAAGAAGCGAAGTCGCTGCTCCCCGTTCGCGGGAACGTGACGCTGGTCGCAGACGCGTACGATGGGTCTTCTCCTGACTGTGAAGTGAAGAGGAGGGTTGAAGTAGAGTCTGTCCTATCGAGGCGATGCGCGATCTGGCTTTTGTTGAGCAGGTTCGTTCTCCGCATCGGCGTGCTGGACGTTGTTCGTTGTCTGTGGAATCAACGTGAGCAAATGAAGGCTTGTTTGAACACCGATCGGGAAAGAGTAGATAAAACGAAGAGACCCAACGTTGATGTCTCTGCCATCGGTGAGGAATTGTGTTTGCGCAACCCGTGATACGTAACCGGATTCCACGATTGAAGGTGAATGTTTGTCTCCGTAGTCAATCCTCTCTCAAGTCCCTCCACTGATCCCAAGATCTCAGAACGGCGTGAAGCTGTACTGAGATCTTTTTGTTTCGTCCGTGGCAGAACGGTTTCGGGCATGACATCATTCGATCGTGTCAGGTGTCCAGCCATTTTTTAAACGCCCTGGCGTTCTCTTTGCTGACCAAGACCTCGTGTTCTGTGGGCGGCTTGAGCTGTATTTTGAGTTTCCCATTAAAGTGTACATGTACGGATTCAATTGCGCCGATGCGGGCTATGAACTGGCGATTGAGCCGGAAGAAATCGTGAGGGTGGAGTTGTTTCTGTAGCTCATCCAAGGACTCGTTGACGATGTGCTTCTTGCCATCACGCGCGACCATAATCGTGATCTTGCGGTCGCTGAGGAAATACGCAATGTCCTTGTCGAAGACCGTGATCAGACTCTGGCCGGATTTGAGCAGGAACCGAGTCTTGTAGCGTTGGGTTGCCTCTTCCAGGCTGCGTGTCAGTCGTTCGAACAGTGTGTCGTCCCTTTGTGAATACTTCTGTTTCAAATCCTCGAATTTTCGAAGGCTCCGGCGCAGATCCTCTTTGTCTATCGGCTTCAGGAGGTAGTCGACGCTATGCACCTTAAAGGCGTCAATAGCGTATTCGTCGTACGCGGTAGTGAAGATGACCGGACACCGCACGTCGATCTTCCGGAAAATGTCAAAGCTCACGCCGTCAGAAAGTTGAATATCCATAAAAATTATGGCGGGAGGCTCGTGAGTGCTCAGCCACTTCACCGATGCTTCTACACTGTCAAGCGTCTGCTCGATGGTGATCGTAGGATCGATCTCCGCCAGCATATTCCTGAGTCGACGGGCGGAGAGGCCTTCATCTTCTATGATGACAGCATTCATATTGTTTCTCTGTTCAGGAGTGGAATCCGCACAATGAATTCACTCGAGGTCTCCTTGATCTCGACGACCCTCTTGTCCAACAACCTGTACCGGTTGACAATGTTCTTGAGGCCGATTCCTGTTCCGGTCTCGACGGAGTATTTCTTCTGGATTCTATTCTTGAGTACGAGCCAATTGTCTCCTTCAACATCAATATCGACCTGCAGTGGCTTGTCACTGGAAATCACGTTGTGCTTGATCGCATTCTCGAGAAGTATCTGAAGTGTCAGGGGAGCGACGAAGAGGGATGTGGACTCCTCTGGAATAACTATTTTCAATTGGAGACTGTTACCAAACCGCACTTGCTGTAGATACGCATAAGCCTCAAGTGCCTGAACCTCTCTTCTCAGGTCCACGACGTTTAAGTCTGTTACTTCTAAGACATAGCGGTAGACGCTCGAGAGCTTCTGAACGAATTGGGAGGCTTGCTCCGGATCCTCCGCGAGAAGACTGGAAAGCGTACTGAGGCTGTTGAACAGGAAGTGGGGATTAAGTTGCTGCTTGAGAGCAGCGAATTGGGCCTTTAAGCGCTCTTGCTTGAGTCTCTCGACCTGGGCTCGTGAACCGCCCCACTGGTTGAGGAAGTACACCCCCGTGTATAAGGTGCTGAGCGTGAAAGCGATGAGCGTACTGAGATACATTCTCCGTTCCATGATATCGCTTGGAGTCGGAGATGGTAGCACGAGCTCCATCGGAAGCGCCACAAGGAGGTACGCTGTAGCAAGGGAGAGTACCATCGTGACGAGACCCTGAATAACAAATCTTCTGACGGGCGTGGAATGCCAGGGAAGGAGACGCTCGAGTTGTGCGTTCATCCGTCGCGTGACGAGCACCAGAACAAAGTTCACCCCGAGAGAGAGTCCAAGGTTGAATGCGATGTATGACGGAGCTGAGAGTTGAGGCCTGATATCGGAGAGGAGCGACTCAATAGTGGTCTTCAGTGCAAAGGTTAAAATAACACCGAGAATGTAACCTCCCGTTTCATTCTTCTGTTCGGGTGTCATATCTGGTTCAAGGAATATTGGTAGTAATATATCCATTTTCGACGTTTGTTAAAAGTCCGCTTGCCCGGCTAACTGGGACATCGTTGACGGGTTGGATTTCTGTCCACCCTTCGCGTACCATTTTCTTGCCGGCCGAAGCTGATTCATGATCGCCTGGTTATCCCAGAATAATGACTCTTCGATAATCCTGTTGTCTTTCCACCGAGCGATAGTGCAAACGGAGACTCTGAATCGTTTGCCTGTAGGCTGGATGAGTTTTCCTTCGGCTGTGTAAACGGGATTAGTGAATGTGCCGACGATAGTGCTTGTCGTGCAGGTCCACTCGCCGGATCCGAACCTGATTGGGTGGCCTTCTACCCACGAATCCGGCGCAAATGCGAGCAATGCTCTGGCCTCTTGAATATGAGCAGCAATTCCCTTGGTCGAATGGCCATCAGGCCATTGCACGACAACGCTGTCATCGTGCGTCTCACGGAAGGGTTCCCACTGTTGCTTGGCAATGGCATCGAAATCCATTTTATCAAGCCTGCCAAGTCTTCGATCGGTCACTGACTTCTCGTCTGTATATTTGATGGCCATTTCCTTCATTGCTCGCACGTCTGGAGACGCGTATTCAGAACAGCCTCCTAAGTTGACGGCCAGAAGACCGGACACCAATGCTGTGCATACTTGGACAACCCATTTTGATAAACTGTTCATAATGCATCTCCTCGGATCGCTTTCTCCATTCGCACCGAGCAGGAGAGTGTCGGATCGCGCTCGAAGGAACCGGAGTGGCATCCCGCCTGGTGGAGCCGGACCGCACTTCCCTTGCCGGCAAGTTTGTTCTTCTGATGCAGTGTTCTCATCTGCCTCCCCTTCATGTCCCACCCTCCGATATTCCCGAGGGTTTTCCTCAAACTGAGATCGCGCGGTGCTGGTGCCACCACAAAAAAAATCTTGTGACTGGTGTCTCAACCTATTCAACAAGGCAGTCGTGCCTGCCTCCAAAACAGATTCCGATTTCGAAAACACAAGATCACATATTGGAGGCGACACAAGCTTTTGGTTCTTGAACTGCACTCATCGTCGCTCTTGCCAGTGTGAGCATGGCTCGAACAATTGATCGCCGGTCACGACAACTGTGCTTGGATCGAGAGAATGATCAACAACGCAAAGACGACGACAAACAACACGAT
>DATJQB010000022.1:0-6459 GCA_035506075.1 Bacteroidota bacterium
TCCAAGTTTGCGAAGGCCAAGCCCTTCCGACAACGTGAAGATTCCTTCCTTGTTGATGGCGAAGAGCACCACCGGGACGTTCGATACAACCGTTCGCAACCTGACTTCGCTTTCCTTCAATGCAAGCTCGGCAACCCGGCGGCGCGTGATGTCGCGTGACGAGACGTGAATCTCGGTAGGCTGACCGGTTTCAGCTTCGAGCAGGAGTCGACTGGTTGACTCGAGCCAGACGACTGCCCCATCTCTCCTGAGGCATCGAAAAACCACTGGGTCAGTGGCATATGTTGACAGTTGGTGCTTGTGATACGCGGAGAGTGCTGGTTGATCTTCTTCATGAACGAACTCGTACGCCGATCTGCCGAGAATTTCTTCCGGAGAGTAGCCAAGCAATGTCCGGCATGCCGGCGATACGTACAGGTATCTCCCATCCAAATCGTGACGCGAGATCATATCCGTCGAATTCTCTGCAAGCAACCGGAATTGCCTCTCCCGTTCGCCGACAATCTCTTCAGCCCTCTTGCGTTGTGTGATTTCCTGCTCCATATCCCGATGCAGCTGGCGAAGGTTGTCGATCATCTCGTTGAATACCTGTGCGAGCGTCGCGACCTCGTCCTCCATGTCGCCCGGGTTCAGTGTGATACTGAGATTACCGAAGCCGACTTCACGTGCAGCTCCCATGAATTTCTTGAGAGGGCGCGTGACAAGAAGCCAGATCGCCGCTCCGACCACGAGGGACACAAACAGCAAGCTGACGGTGAGTTTATAATAGATCGACTGCTGTAGTTGCCCCAGGATATGATCGAGGGCTGTTCTGGATTGAACGACAACAACTGTCTTCCCCGTCGATCCAACCCGGGCAAAGCCGATCGATTTCCCCGACGCGGCATCGTTTACGAATCCAAGGCTCTTGGTACGAATAGACCTGGCGAGACGTTCGGGGATCGCGTTGGAAAGAGGAAGTCCATTGGCCGACGTATCGGTGCCGGCAAGGCAGGTTTCCGCGGAGTCGACCAGGAAGACGGACTGATTCGTGATCCATCGCTCCTGTTTCATCGCGCTGAAGGCACCGGTGACACCCTCCCGCTGTATATCGAGAGCAATGAGCCGGGCAATTTCCTGCTGTTTGCTCGCATCGAGGAGGATCACGGCACTCGACACATTGTCACGGACGAACACCCCCACAACGGCGATCGGGAGGAGTGAAAGGACAAGGAACCAGGCCATCAGTCGGAGGCCGAGACGTCCACGAGATTGCGTCAGTGTCGGAACCGCATCGTGTTCAGCGACACCATCTGCATTGTCGTTCACCGAACGATTGAAGACCCATAGGGGTGCGCGATGCTTGGCGGGGAACATCAGGAGTATGGAAAGGCTGACAACGTACGTGAACAACGCCTCGGAAGCCAGCGCCTTGGCGACGTCGAACACGACATTCATCGTGCTGAAATTTTCCGGGAGCGCCACCGGGAGCAAAGACGGTTGGAGCAGCGTGGCAAGAACAAATACCGGCAGACAGATAAGGAAGTAGTAGACCGCGACAAGCACTGTCCACGAAACTATCAGTTCACCCAGCGATGTATGCCTGTACACAACCCTGTAATAGAACCAACCAACCCACGCTCCAAGGACCATGTGCATGGCCACTGGAAGCCACGCCGTCGAGGCGTTCAACCCGGAGATCAAGCCAATGAACATTCCACCGATCGGCCCCGTGAGGCATGAGCCGAGGATGAGGAACACCTCGCGCACATCCATTTGTTTTGCCGGCCCGGGAACAACGACGAGCAATCCGAGCCACAGCGTCATGCGAATAGCCAGACCGAACAACAGCACGACGAAAGTCACTTTCGCGATGCCATTCCAACGGTGTGTCATGCGGGCAACCGTGTTTTGAATGAGAGGTTGGAGTACGAGAGCTGGACGATCCTTGTAAAATGTAGCAGTACCATTCAGGCGAGTCAATACGCTGTATCGTGTATTGAGTCAAACGCAGGTTCAGGGAAAAATTTTTGCGAAGCGCAAATCTGCCGGGAATATTGACTTTTGTGGAAGATTTTGATATACTCAAACAACCCGGATGTGTGTCTCCGGGTTGTTCTTTGTAGTGAAGCCATTCCGCGATAGCTCAATGGTAGAGTCCCGCTTGAGCGGGATTTCGGGCCACGCTTCGCGGGCCCTCAACATGCGGCTTGTGTTGATGGTGATGGTTCTGTTCCACACACGTATGATTCCGCGATAGCTCAATGGTAGAGCATGCGGCTGTTAACCGCAGGGTTGTAGGTTCGAGTCCTACTCGCGGAGCCCTTCGACTCGCCCCGCCACAATCAAGTGGCGGGGCGGTTTTTTTGTGGCGGGTCTCGCTCAGGGCTCCGCCTCTTTTAGGGGCGAGTCGAAGAGTCCCGAGCGACGCCGAGTAAGTCACGCCGTTGTTTGGCGCGACGAATCGAGGCGGAGTCGAGGGACAGTATCACAACGAAGGGCCCACATCATGTCCGCCTGGTTCTACATCCTCCGCCTCCACTCCTCACACCTCTACTGTGGTTCCACTCGTTCTCTCGAAAAGAGAGTCAAAGAACATTTCGCCGGGAGAGCGTGTCGAACAACGAAGATCGACCCCACAATCGCCTTAGCCTATTCTGAAGAATTTTCATCTTACAAAAAAGCGTTTCGGCGTGAACATCAAGTCAAGCACTGGAGCCGCGCGAAGAAGGAAGCCTTGATCTCAGGAGACTTGATTCGCCTGAAAAGTCTCTCGAAAAGAAAACGCTCCTGAGCGTGATACAAGCGTGCACGCTTTTGTCGTTTTTGTGGGTGGGGTTGTCCCTCCGATGGAGGGACTCGCAGAGCGGTTCGACTCACCCCGTTGCTTCGGCAATGGGGCGTTTCGTTTTCGCAACGGGGCTCCTCATGGCACCAAGTGCGATCCCGCCACCAATCATCACTCCATACCTTGTTGTGACACGATGCACATATGCGGATGATGCATGGACGCCGAGGAAGACCGTGCCCGGTCGTGCTCTGAACTGCACCAATCACGATCCATTCCTCCTGCCCCTCGGTACTGCTCTGGAAGGTACCTACGAGCAGTTCTTGCAGAACTTGACGAACTTTCGTCCGTCTCTCTTTCAACCAACCGTTCCGAGATGATCGTTCTTACCGTCAGGAATTCGCGACACAAACGCATTTGCGGTGCAATGATGGTCTGCCACACATGCGAATACTGCAAGAAGAACGATAATGATTGCTTTTCCACGTGCATTGTTGAAAATGGCAACTCACCAATTGCTTAAACTTTGTGATGATGCACTGGTCGAAACTACAGTGCTCGTCACACAAGAAGAAATACACATGAACATGTCTACCAGAGGTTTGGCAACACTTGCCATGCTTTTCGTCGGCGTGCTCTCCTTTACGCTATGTGATCCTGCGGTCGGCCACGCCGCCAACCATATCAAAAGTCTGACCGTGATTACAGAAGTCTTCGGCGATGGCCAGAACATCTCCGCGGCAGCGATCGAATATGACAAGAACATTGACAACGGAAAGCTATCGAGCGCCGTGTTTACAGTCATGGGAAGAACGATAACCAAGGTGTATACCAGCGATGCACCAACGAAGTCAGTGCAGGGCGTTAACGGCAGATTTGTGGTTCTGGAGCTTTCTGTGGCCGATCCTGGAGCATCAGTAATCTCTCAAAGAGGTCGAACAGCCACAGATACAGATGTAAAGGTTTCCGTGACGCAGGCCGGCGATGTACTCACCACAGATGGGGAAAAGTACGAATCAAGCTCCGAGACGATGACGAGCACCAACGTCGTGAATCTGGTTGTTGATGACTTCAAACAATTTGAATACAAAGATCCTAAGACAGGACAATCGCTGAAGTACAATCTGCTCATTCCCAAGAGCTACGATGAGAAGAAATCGTATCCCCTGGTGCTGTTCATGCATGACGCCGGCACAACCAGTAACGAAACCAAAACGACATTGATCCAGGGTCTCGGGGCGATCATCTGGGCAACTCCATCGGAACAGGCGAAACATGAAAGCTTTGTGCTTGCCCCGCAGTATTCTACTCAAATTGTGAATGACAACTCTGAAGCATCGGAGTACCTGGACATCACGGTAGATTTGGTCAAGACTCTGGCCAATCAGTACAGCATAGATAAGGATAGACTATACACGACCGGGCAATCGGGCGGATGCATGATGTCCATCGCAATCGACATCAAATATCCGGATCTGTTTGCCGCACGTTTCTTGTTGCCGGTCAGTGGGACGCAGCAAAAGTATCTCCAATGGTCAAAGACAAACTCTGGATCATCGTTTCCGAGGGAGATCTGAAAGCTTTCCCCGGTATGAATGCCATTACCGCTGTCCTCGAAAGACAGGGAACCGGAGTCAGCAGAGCGACGTGGAATGGCCAATGGAAGGCAGAAGAATTCTCATCCGCTGTCGCCAAAATGATCGCAGAAGGGAAAAACATCAAATACTCTGTGCTAAAGAAAGGGACGGTGGTTCCTCCATCGATGTCGGACAACGGCGGCGGCAATCATGTATGCACGTGGCGAATTGCTTATACTATTGAGGGCGTGCGTGACTGGCTCTTTGCACAAAAGAATTAGCTGCCCAACTAATCGAAAGTGTTCTTTGAATCACAACATCAACGAGAAGAATCTCACCATGACCAGAACAACCGTCATTTTGCTGGCACTCACAGTTGTGTGTGCCTGTGTCTGGCAATCAACAAACAGCCAGACCAAAGATCCTTTGTTGTTTCCCAAAGATAAATTCACGGTGGAAAGCAAGACGGTGAAGACTTCTTCAGGCGAGAAGAAGGTCACCTACCGTTCCTATATGCACATTCCCTATGTCGCCAATCCTATCGACAAGGACTATCAGAGTCTGAACGTCAGCGTTCCCATCAAAGTCGATGAGGCAGATCTCGGCGCCACGAATGCTCCTATTCTGCTTGTCATCGGCGTCGGGGGCTATATGTCCTCGAGCAACGCGCGCAGTGGAATAGGTAGCCCACCCGGTGGCGGCATAGGCGGTCCCATGGGCGGTCCTCCCAGCCAAAACAGAAGAGTCGGCAGCAGCGCTGACCTGGCTCTCGCAGCTGGTTACGTGGTCGTATCACCCGGCTGCCGCGGGCGCGACAACAAAGCTGCTGACGGCACATTCTATGGCAAAGCGCCAGCCGCCATTGTGGATCTGAAGGCGGCTGTCCGATACATACGACACAATCGGGGCATCATGCCGGGCAACGTCGATTGGATCTTCTCGACCGGTGTCAGTGCCGGCGGCGCGCTGTCTGCTCTTCTCGGTTCTTCCGGCAACAGCAACTTGTACGACTCTTATCTTAAGGAGATCGGCGCAGCCGAAGCGAACGACAACATCTACGGCAGCGCCTGCTTCTGCCCGATCACGGATCTGGAGCACGCTGATGGAGCCTATGAGTGGATGTACGGCACCACGCCAACCAGATCTGGATTGGTGGATCAAGATCTTTCGAAACAACTGAAAGCCCTCTATGCCGACTATCAGGCGTCTCTGAGCCTTCAGGGAAAGAGTGGCTTTGGAACTATCACAGCCGACAACTACGACAAGTACCTCCTGCAGTATTACCTGATACCTTCGGCCAACAAATACCTCAGAAATCTGGCCGCCGAAGACCGCAAAGCATACCTGGCAAAAAACACTTGGATCACGTGGAGCGAGAAGGGGGCTGCGTTCTCATTTGCAGACTACGTGACGCACGTCGGCAGAATGAAAAATCTGCCAGCATTCGACGACTTTGCGCTGAGGCAACCCGAGCCCAATGAATTCGGTAACAACACCACAGACTCCAGGCACTTCACTGACTTCAGCTTGAGGCAATCGACCGGCAACAAGAACGCAGTGATCGACACAGATCTGAAAACTCTGGTCAACATGATGAACGCGATGTTCTTTGTCGGTCAGAACAACAAGGATTGCGCCAAGTACTGGTGGCTGCGCCAGGGCACTTCCGACAACCACACATCGCAGACAGTCATAATCAACCTCGCAACGAGCCTGGAGAATCAGAACAAAGAGGTGAACACGTCGCTCTACTGGGATGCAGGACATGGTGCGAATGAGGATCCAGAAGATTTTGTCGCCTGGATCGGCAAAGCTACTGGATATTCGAAACCTGCGGGTCTATAAGGTCAAGCATAGGTCGCCATCCCGAGGTCTGGTTGCAGGCTCGATGCTGGCGATTTCCGTCACGCTGTAATCATCGGTTTCCGTTCCCAGCTGCCGAATATCTTTGGTTGCGGTAACCATATCCCCTCCAATGGCAGCGATGCAACTACCGTGTCAGTCTCAGCATCAGACGCTTGGTCTGAATGAGTAAAGACAGAAGTCCCAGGACTCGGGGCTTCTGTCTCTGCTCGAAAGCACATCTTATTTGTTTCTTACGTCCGTTGTACAGGT
>DATJQB010000023.1:0-9060 GCA_035506075.1 Bacteroidota bacterium
GATCGACAGCGCGCAAGGTGCAGCGATGAGTCAGCATTCGACTGCGATTGAGCTCCTTGCGCCGGCCCGCAATCTTGAAGGCGGCCTGGCGGCCATCAACTACGGCGCCGACGCGGTGTATATCGGCGCTCCAAGGTTCGGTGCGCGTGCAGCAGCCGGTAACTCGCTTGAAGACATCGCAGCACTGATCTCGTATGCTCACAAGTACTGGGCGAAGGTCTATGTTACTTTGAACACAGTCCTCTATGATCACGAGCTGGAGGAAGCGCGGAAGCTCGCCCATCAGTTGTATGAACGCGGAGCCGACGCCCTCATTATTCAGGACATGGGACTCCTCGAATTGGATCTTCCGCCTATTCCCTTGTTCGCGAGCACGCAGACTAACAACGTTGATGTTGCGAAAATACAGTTCCTCGAGAAAGTCGGGCTGCAACGGGTGATTCTCGCGCGCGAATTGTCTCTCCGGCAAATACAGGAAATCAGGAAATCGACCTCCGTCGATCTGGAGTTCTTCGTTCATGGGTCTCTCTGCGTGAGTTTCAGCGGCATCTGCTATTTCAGCCAGGCCGCACAAGGAAGGAGCGCAAACCGCGGTGAGTGCGCTCAAATGTGCCGGCTCCCGTACACTCTCACCGATGCTCGGGGCAACATCCTTGCGCAAAACCAGCACGTACTGTCGTTGAAGGATCTTGATCTTTCGGGGTATCTTGCCGAACTCATCGATGCCGGCATCAGTTCTTTCAAGATTGAAGGAAGGCTGAAGGAGACATCGTACGTCAAAAACGTCACCGCCTTCTATCGTTCAAAACTTGATGCACTGTTGGAGGGCGACAATGCGCTTCGGCGGGCTTCATCCGGAAAGACGATCTTTCATTTTGAGCCGGACCCGGAGCGAACGTTCAGCCGTGGAAAGACCGACTACTTCATCCGTGGAAGGCGTCCTGGAATCGCTTCGCTCCATACTCCGAAGTCAGTCGGGAAGTTGATTGGCACCGTCATGTCCGTGGACACCACTTCATTTGTGCTCGACGGCCATGCGGACCTGCATAACGGTGACGGCATTTGCTTCTTCAATACCAACGATGAGTTCACAGGAATCAACATCAACGGTGTCGAGGGGACAAGAGTGACTCCCAACTCGATGAGAGGCATTGAGCCGGGAACTGTTCTGTACAGGAACCTCGACCTCGAGTTCACCAAAGCACTGAAGTCCGATTCCTCCCGAAGAGCGATCGCAGTGAAATTCGTGTTCGGGGAAACTGCGGCCGGATTTCAGCTTCGTGCAACCGATGAGGACGGCGTCGAGGTCATTCAGACGCTTGAGCATCCAAAAGAACCAGCCCGCAAATCCGAAAACGCGAAATCTTCCATCCTCACACAACTTTCAAAGTTGGGTGAAACGATCTTCGTATCGGAAGAAATCACGATTCAAACCGATCCGATGTTCTTCCTGCCCGTCGGAGTGTTGAACAAGCTCCGGAGGGATTGTATCTCAGCGCTCGAGGCGGAGCGGGAGCGCATGCGGCACCGGCCAACGTTCGCGCTGAGCGCCAACACAGAGCCATTCCCCTCCAGGCAACTTGACTACACGGCGAATGTCGTGAACAGGATGGCAGCTCAATTCTACAGGCGGCACGGCGTTCAGGAAATCGAGCCGGGTGTGGAACTCCAGTCCGACGCCGCGGGAAAAGCCCTCATGACAACAAAGCATTGCCTGAAATACCAGTTCGATCTGTGCCGCGGTGAGCGAGGAAGCGCGGAAGAGCTCTATTTGTTCGATGGCCGGACAAACTACAGGCTCGAGTTCGACTGCGATCAGTGCGTGATGAGGGTTGTGTCTCCGTAGCCGAATCTTCGGCAAGCGCCCATTGGGTTTGATGTTGATTCTTCGATACAGTACCTTTCCACGGTTGTGTCGCGAATGTACAATCCTTCTCCGGGTTTCCTCCCACACTTTTGAAAGGCTTGATCAATGTTGAGACTTCAGCCCGTTCGACATGGCGCCTTCCTGCTCCTGCTTGCGGTCGCTTTCGTGTTCGCTGTTTCTTGTTCCGCGCAGAATCGGACGGCAGCCAAAGAGCCCGGGACCCGAATCAGCAGGATCGCACAACCGGTTGCATATCCAGACGGGAGGCCCGCGGCGAAGTACATGTTGAAGGCGACAGACCAGGGAATTGTTTACCGGCACGGCAATGGACCGGCTGGATGCGATTCCCTCGGGGCTCGCGATATCTGGGTGTGGATCTACAAAGGCACCTACTACATGCATTATGACGGCGCGGGGCCGACAGGCTGGCTCGCGTGCCTCGCAACAAGCCGGGATGCAACACACTGGACCGCGCGCGGACCGGCGCTCGATCTTGGAGGTCCGGGAAGCAGAGATTCAGCATCCGCGTCGTATGGGGTAACATTCTTCGACGGAAAGAAATGGCACCTCTTCTATCTCGGCACGCCACACACGTCCGCCCCTCCCAACCGGGTTCCTGCATTTCCATATCTCACGATGAAAGGTGAAGCCTCTGCTCCGACAGGGCCATGGAAAAAAAGGTACGATATAACGCCGTTCACCCCCAGGCCCGGCACATACTACTCTGCAACGGCCAGCCCCGGTCAGGTGATACCGGGGAAGAAAGAGTTCATGATGTTCTTCAGCGCTTCGACTGACAGCCCAATTTTACGAACGCTGGGAATTGCCCGCACGCGTGACCTCGAGAGTCGCTGGACGATCGATGCGCAGCCTCTTGTGCCTCCGACGGAACAGGTGGAAAACACCTCGCTCTATTATCAGGAGCAGACAAAAACCTGGTTCCTGTTCACCGATCATGTTGGAGTGAAGAATGGACTCGAGTACACCGATGCGATCTGGGTTTATTGGACACAGGACATCGAGAAGTGGAATCCGGAAAACAAAGCTGTGGTTCTTGACGGCACAACCTGCGGCTGGTCGAAAGAGATCATCGGTCTCCCCTCGGTCGTGAAGGTAGGCAACAGGCTGGCCATCTTCTATGACGGCTACGCCGGGAAAGGAATTCCGGACGGGGCCGCCAGCCACATGCGCAGGGATGTCGGCCTTGCCTGGATCGATCTCCCCATCGCAACCGAGCCACAATAGCTCTCCCCAAAGGGGCGCAACAAGGGTATTCTCGGGCGCTCTGTGGAACCGCCGCCGGCATCGGCGTCCCGGGAGGCGTGCGACCACGCAATCGACAAACCTGTCCTTGCATACGTAAAGAAAGATTCGCTATTTCTTGTTGTCTTCTTATGAGACGTCTTCTTCCGTACATATTCCTACTTGCCGTACCGCTTCTGCACTCACAGGTACTCAACCAGCCCGGGCCGGCGTACGTCTATGCAAGCTGGCGCATGGATCACGGTCTTCCCTCCAACGACATTCGGGGTGTGTTCCAATCTGCAGAGGATTACATCTGGATCGCGACCGTCAAGGGTCTTGTGCGATTCGACGGCGTCACGTTCAATGTGATCAACCTGCCTGATACGCGTGACTCGGCGAGGGAAATCGTAGGCAACATTTGCGAAGACAAAGACCATCATCTCTGGTTTGCCATCGACTTTGCTGGTCTCGTCTGCTACAACGGAGGCTCGTTCGCATCGCAGGAGTTGTACCCGGAACTTCGCACGGGGCTGATCGCCAAGACCTTCCTCGACAAGCAGGGCCGCCTCTGGGTCGGCGCCCGCGGAGGACTGTATGTGGCGAGCGGAGGCACATTAAGCAAGGTCGCGGGATTTGACCATGGGATCGCCGATATCGGTCAGGACATTTATGGAAACATCCTCATTCTCAGCAATGGATTGTATGCGTTTTCCGACAAGGGAGTAAGGAAGATTACGGTGACCGGTGATCCCCCGACCGGGTATTCACGGTTGGGAATTGGAAGCGATGGCATGCTCCTCATCGCGGGAGAGGAATCCCTTTACAAAATTTCGGTCGATCCGGGAAAACTGCAATGGCGATCGAGGCGGTACACATTCAAGCGGCGTGTCACGTCATTGCTCGAAGAATCCCCGGGTGTGTTCTTTGTCGCCTCGTACGGCAGCGGAGTTGAGCGGCTGTCCCAAGGCGAACTCAGTCCCATTCGCGGGCTGGAGAGCCTTCAAGGCGCAGCTCTCAATATTCGCCAGCTTACGAGGGGAAAGGACAGCAGCATCTGGCTCTCGACAGGCGGAGGATTGATCCGCATGCGGAAGTCGTTCATCTGGACCATCAGCAAGAACGAGGGAATTCCAGAGAACCACATCTGGTCGGTTGGATCGTCGCGCGATGGTTCCCTGTGGGCCGGAGCAGAAAGCAAGGGGGCTGTCAATTTCTATCACGGAAAGCCACGGACTATCTTGACCAAGTCCCAGGGGCTGTCATTGGAACGTGTCACTGCAATCCTCGAAGTGGCCGATGGGAGTGTCTGGTTCGGGGGACATCCCCAGGGTCTCATTCGAAAAACCGGCGGCAGACTCGTGGATATGTCGAAGATGGACGGTTACGTGGGGGGATCTGTCCGGGCAATGTTCCAGGATCATCTGAACAGAATCTGGATCGGGACGTCGGCGGGGCTCTCCTGCTACGACGGATCGAAGTTCAGATCGTACCCTGACGTGGCGCATCTGGCAACGCAACGCGTCAACGCAATCCAGGAAGACATCAACGGAGATTTGTGGATCTCGGCGGGAACGATCCTCAGGCTGCACGGCGATTCGCTAAGCAATTTCAAGGCTGGAGGCTCCGCCGGCAAGTTTCCCGCCTGGTCGATGTATGTCGACACAGGCAGAGTTTGGTTCGGCACCTATGGAAGCGGCCTGCACCTGATCCAGGGCGACTCTGTGATAAGCATGGAGAGGTACACCCGGGAGTTCGGGCCCGACATTCTCAGCATCAGGGAGGATGACTATGGAAAGCTCTGGATCAACGCGGAACACGAGCTGCAATCGATCAGCAAGCAGACCTTGCTGGATGTAGTGGCGGGAAAGCGACCGCGTCTCGACCCAAGAGTGTATGGGACGCTTGACGGACTCAGCGACATCGAATTCAATGGAACGGGAATGCACTCTTCGTGCGTCGGCCCGGATGGGACCTTCATTTACGCCTCCATGAACGGCATCGTTGTCGTTGCACCGAAGCTCATTCCGACAACATCCCTCGTTCCGCCTGTCCACATCGAACGCCTGCTCGTGGACGGACGAGAATTCCCCTTGACCGGGTCGGTTGATCTCCCTGCCGGCACGAAGCGAATCGACATTACTTTCAGCGCGCTGACATTCGAATCTGTCCCCAAAGTCAAAATGCGCTACCGGCTCGAAGGGATCGATGAAGATTGGCGCGACCTCCCGTCGCTCCGAAGAAGCGTTTCGTTCATGAATGTCCAGCACGGCTCCTATGTTTTCCGGGTGATCGCTGCAAACGCTGAAGGAGACTGGAACAGCGTTGGCGCCACTTTGAGGTTCACAGTCGATCGCTATCTTTATGAGTCACCAGCATTTATTGCATTCGCGTTCATCCTCGCTGCCGCCCTTCTGTACGGAGGCTTCCGCTGGAGAATCGCCTCGCTCCGCGACCGTCAGTTGATCCTCAGCAGGATCGTTGATGAGAAGACCGCTGCGCTGACTGAAGAGATTTCGATCCGCAGGCGCACAGAAGATGAGCTGCGATCAATTCAAGCCGATCTTGAGCTGCGGGTCGAAGAGAGAACGGCTCAGCTCAGTTCCGCAGTGGAGGACCTGCGTCGGAGCCGGGAGCAATACCAATCGATTGTCGAAACCGCCCAGGAAGGAATTTTGCTCACGGACGCCAACGATGGCACATTGTTCGTCAATCCCAAGATGGCTGAGATCCTTGGCGAACGGATGAGCGACCTGATCGGCGGCGACATCTGCAAATTCCTGGACAGCGCCGGGAAAGAGATGCTCGAGAAGTCGAGGAAGCGCCATCGGGACGGGCTTGCAGACCGGTTTGAGCTCGAGTTCACCCGATCCGACGGTTCGAGGGTCTGGACGGCGGTCTCGGCAACACCTATACTCGATCATGGCGGCGAGTACCAGGGCTCGCTGTCGATGATCGCCGACATCTCGAGTCAGAAAAAATCCGAGGCGGAACACCAGCGCGTGGAAGAGGAATTGCGGCAGGCGCAAAAAATGGAGGCCGTCGGCCAGCTCGCCGGGGGAATCGCGCACGATTTCAACAACCTGTTGATTCCAATCCTGGGCTATTCAGAGATGCTTCAGAAGGATCTTGCGGCAAAGGAACTTTCGCTGAAGCGAATCACCACGATCAAGCGCGCGGCCGAAAAAGCGGCCCTCCTCACCAAACAGCTTCTGTCGTTCAGCCGGCGACAGGTGATGGAATCGAAGGTGATCAATCTGAATCGCATCATCACCGACTTCTCGCCCATTTTGCAGCGAACGATCCGGGAGGATGTTGAGATCAAGTACGTCCTCAGCGACGATCTGTTCAACATACGGGGTGACTCGTCCCAAATCGACCAGATCCTCATCAATCTGCTCGTGAATGCCCAGGACGCCATGCCGGGAGGCGGAGCGGTGACCGTCGAGACTACCAATGCGGCGGTTTCCCTCGGGGATTCGCCTGCTTACGGTACGCTCCAGCCGGGCCGCTACGTGGCGCTCGTCGTCACAGATTCAGGGAAAGGAATTCCTCCCGAAGTTGTCGATCACATTTTTGAGCCGTTCTTCACGACGAAGGACAAATCGAAGGGAACCGGGCTCGGACTGGCGACGGTCTACGGCATTGTCAAGCAGCACAGCGGGCATATCTGGGTCGACAGCACTGTCGGCGTCGGCACTTCCTTCACGGTCTACTTCCCCGCCGATCCGGGTTCCACGCCGCTCTCCTCGGACTTCATACGTCCCCGTGAAGCCCCGCTCAGCGGCACCGCATCGATCGTGGTCATGGAAGACGACGACCTCGTCCGTCAGTTCGCACGTACGATCCTCGAAGACAGCGGGTACCATGTGCACGACTTTGGGAGCGTCGAATTGTGTCTGAAGTTCTTCAGGGAATCCGGAGTGCATGTCGACCTGCTGCTGACCGATGTGGTGATGCCCGTGATGAACGGGCGTGAGCTTCACACTACGCTCTCGCGGGAATTCCCGGGTCTCAAGGTCGTGTACATGTCCGGTTATTCAAACGATGTCATCAGCCACAGCGGGATTCTTGAGGAAGGAGTGATTCTCATCGAGAAACCGTTCACGCCGGAAACGCTTCTGAAGAGAATTCAAAAAGTACTGATGTAAACGTGCCGCCCCCGGGTACCGATCATTTTGCCGCCACGGCGATGAGAAGCAGCACTGCAAGTCCCCACCGGTAGTACACAAACACGTTCGTCGGATGCTGCTGAAGGAACCGCAGAAGAAACCTGATGCAGAAATATCCGCTCACCGCCGCCGCGCCCGATCCGATAACAAACAGCGAAACATCCGATCCGGAGATTTGTCCGCTTTGCATTCCCTTGTAGATCGTGAAGATGCTTCTGACGCCAGCTCCTGCAATGATGGGAGCTGAAAGAAGGAACGAAAAGCGGGCAGCTGTCTCGCGTTCCAGTCCAAGAGCCAGCCCGGCGGTGATTGTGCTCCCGGAACGGGAAACACCCGGAAAAATCGCGAGCGCCTGTGCGAGACCAATCAACAACGACTCACGCAAATTCATCTCGCCCAACTTCTTTCTGTGCGGCGCGTATCGCTCTGCCAGATAGAGCAACGCACCGAGCGATGCGATGATGAGGGCCATCGCGATCATTGAGCCACCCTCGATCGGGCCGTCGGCGGGATGAAACCAATGTTCGATTTTCTTTTCGAAAAGGAGACCAACGATGCCCCCCGGAATCGTCGCCAGGACAAGGAACCATGCAAGCCGTCGATCGGTATCGTTGCCGATTTTCCGTTCGGCAATGCTCAGAACGCCGGCGCGGATAATTCGGATCCAGTCGTTCGCAAAGAATGCGAGTAACGCGACAAGCGTGCCAAGATGGAGGGCAACGTCAAACGTCAATGTCTCAAGGGCAGTGTCGTTCCATCCAAAGAGCCATGGGACAATGACGAGATGTGCCGAACTGGAAACAGGGATGAATTCTGTAAGCCCCTGGATAATGCCAAGAACTATCGCTTTGAGTACGAGCACATGTCCCCCTGATTGGATGAGAAGCAGGAACGGAGAATCGCCGCGCTTGAAGGTCTTTTGCTCCGCACTCTGATTCAAGCGGGAGCGCGAGCGCTGTCGGCGGCAACGGAGCGGCGAGCAATCCTCTGCAGGAATCCCCCGTGAGCGCTACTGCTGGAGTTTTGTTGTCACTACTGCGAGGAGTTTTGAGAATGAAAACGGCTTTTCTATAAACTCTTCAGCCCCAAGCGATCTTCCGAGCTTTCCTGCCATTGCTTCTGCGCTTCCCGTCAGAAAAACGAACGGCAGATCCTTCGTCCGATCGTCGGCTTTCAATGCCTGCAGAGTCTCAAAGCCGTTCAGCCCAGGCATGTCGATATCGCACAGGATCAGATCCGGGAGGTGCTCTTTCGCAAGCTCAATGCCTGAGGCTCCATCGCCCGCGGCGAGCACGGTGAATCCTGCGTTTTCGAGAGAGCGCTTGAGTCCAAGACGTTGCGCTGGTTCATCTTCGATGACAAGGATCGTAGCCATATCATCCGCCTCATTTGTGATCTACATTCCGGATGTACAGCAAGATCAGACCTCAACTCCACTACAAAGCTACTGCAGACAATCGTCAAAGGCAAGAAGCTCAGGTAATGATCCTCAACGGCTCCTCGTTGGAGACGATGCCGGTTTCCATACTACAAGAGTATCGTGTTTCTGCTTGTAGAAGACTTCGAACCTGGGGGATACCCACGTGAATGGGACGACCCATTCCTGGCCGCGCCGCATCAACGTTCCATAGATTCGTTCATCTGAGGCAATGGTATCCTCCGAACGAGCATGACGCTGGAACTCGAGCGACGTGCCCGTCGGCACTCCATCGACAAGCGCCGATTGCCACTCGCTGGCAAGTTCCTGCGGCAATTCCCTGAGATATTCGTGCCTGGAGG
>DATJQB010000024.1:0-6840 GCA_035506075.1 Bacteroidota bacterium
CATCCTGATCAGGTCGAGCTCCTTCGCAGCGGCAAGAGAGAGATCGATCATGCGTCCCTCCTTGAACGGGCCCCGATCGTTCACCCTCACTTCAACCGTTTTTTTGTTCTCCAGGTTGGTGACCCGGACCTTCGTTCCGAAGGGAAAAGTCCTGTGGGCGGCGGTGAGATCATTCATGTTGTAGACTTCGCCGTTCGAAGTCTGCTTCCCGTTGTAGTCGTCGGCGTAGTATGAAGCAATCCCTTCAAGTGTCAGGAGAACTCTGCCCGACGTCTCACGGGCTGGATTTCCAGACTTCGGTTGGTCGGCTGGTGGATTTGATTTACCCTCTCCGGCGGCAGGTGTGGAGGAGGTGCTCCTGGTAACAAACCGCGGCGATGTTGCACATCCTGCGACGAGGATTCCGCACAGGAGAAGCAGGACGAAATGAAGGATGGAAGGCCTATAAATACTCATTCATTTGCTTCCGCCGGATAAAGTCGACGACTTCTTTGACTTCCTGCGAACGCCCTTTCTTGCAGACGATCACCGCGTCATCAGTGCTTATGATGATGAGATCCTCCACGCCAATTGTCGCAACGATCTTGTTCCCGGCATCGATGTAGTTACTCCTGGAATCCATGACAACCGTGCGTCCCCGGATCGAATTGCCGTTTTCATCTCCTGGCGTCAAGCGGACAACCTCGTCCCACGATCCGACATCGCTCCAGCCAAAATCCCCTTTCACAACGAACACATTGCCAGCCTTCTCCATCACGCCATAGTCAATTGAAATGCTGCGGATGATGCGGTATGCGTGCTCGAGCGTTTGTTCGTACACCGAAGTTCCAACGGTCTCCTGGATGTCGTGCAGCTGTTCATGGAGATCGGGAAGATGCAGCTCGATCTCACGCAGGATGACGCTCGCCTTCCATACGAAAATGCCGCTGTTCCAGAGGAAATCGCCACTCTGAAGAAACTTCTCGGCGGTTTCGAGGTTTGGCTTTTCGGCGAACGTTTTGACCCGATACACGCCCTCGGCTCGAAACTCGTTCCTGTCGATTTCTTCCTCTGCCGACTGGATATAGCCGTACCCCGTCTCGGGATGGGTTGGCTTAATCCCGATCGTCACGAGCGCGTCCTTTTCATGGGCTACCCGTACGGCGAGCCTGAGAATCCGTATGAACTCTTCGGTATTCTGGACAATGTGATCTGCCGGCGACACAACCATGACGCCATCCGGATCCACGCGGTGGATCCACAGCGCGGCGAGCCCGATGCATGCGGCAGTATTCCGCCCGATGGGCTCGGCCAGTACGTTCGAAGGAAGCATCCCCGGGACCAGACGCTTGACCATCTCTGCCTGGACACGGTTCGTTACGACGTACATGTCGTTTGGATCGACCAGCGGCTTCAGCCTGGAGAGGGTGTTCTCAATCATCGTGCCGCCGCCGAGGATTTCAAGGAACTGCTTAGGTGATCGTTCGCGGCTGCGGGGCCAAAATCGTGTACCAACTCCCCCAGCCATTATGACAGCATAGGTCTTTGACATGTGTCGCCGTTCTTTTATTCGAAGTGGGACTTGAAATCACGGAGAAGAGCGTGAGCCTCTGCGAGAAGACCTGGCTGCTCTCCTGGGGCCGCATTCGCCCATTGAGAAACCGTGGATGAAATGTTGGAGAGCAGATTGATGACGCGGACATCATCAAACAGCTCGGCATCCGATAGGTACTTCAAAAATTCTTTCAGGAGGTTCGCGAGCTCCTTGACATCGTCGCTATTCGCGCCATTGCTCACGGTATCGCACTCGGCAACAAGATCCTCCAAAAGCATACGCACACCTCCCGAGCCTCCCTGCACCGCATCGGAGAATTGCTCGAGCTGACCGGCAAATGTCTGCGGATTCATTTCACCAACACCTACCTCGGCCGGGGCAGGCGCTTCACCAGGCCCGTCCGAGGACGCAGACCGGCTTCCCACTGCGCGCCGAAACGAAGAAAGGAGCAGCGTCTCGTCCTCCGGTCCGATTGAAACCTGACCGGGGTGTTTGATCGCGCGGTCCACCATCCACATGAGGCCCACGGCGAAATCAGAGAACCCTTTCACCTTGTAGAGGTTCCTGAGTTCTTCCATCGAATCCGGCGCGTCGTTGAGCCGGGAGCGAATTGCCTCGAAGATCGTTTGCGGTTCTCCCGGGGGGAGTTCGCCTGCCGGGAAATTCGACAGGAGGGTTCGAAGAATGTCATTTGATTGTGTCATGGCCTACCCTACGATTCGTGGAACACGTGAAGAGATGTTCGTGCAAATCTCGTACGGAATTGTACCGATCCGGGATGCAAGATCCCAGGCGGTGATGTTCTTTCGCCCCTGATGCCCGATCAGAACGGCTTCGTCACCCGGACGCACATCGCTTGTCCCGACGTCAACCATTAGCTGGTCCATGCAGATGGTTCCGACTATCGGGAACTCCCTGCCGCCGATCAAGACAGTTGAACGACCCGTCAGCAACCTCATATATCCGTCCGCATAACCAAGCGGCAGCGTGGCGATCCGGGTCCGGCGACGGGCGATGAAGCGTCTGCCGTAGCTCACGCTCTCACCGGCCGAAATCCACTTGACAACCGAAACGCGGGACTTGAGTGAGAGGACTGGTTCAACATGCACTGTCCTCGGAGTGTCAGGGGATGGATAGTAGCCGTACAGCATGATCCCGGGCCGGACCATATCGAAGGTGGCCTCGGGCACATTGAGAATCCCGGCACTTCCTGCGCAATGCACGACATCCGGTTGAATGCCAAGGGCCCAAAGTGTGTCGAGCGCTCCGTGAAAACGATCAAGCTGCTGAAGAGCGAACGTCCGATCGGGTGAGTCTGCCGTCGCAAAGTGTGAATACACTCCCACGATTTCCAGTCGCTTCAGATTCTTGAGGACTCGCACAAGTGGGGCAATATGATCCGGCTTGACACCAATGCGATTCATCCCCGTGTCCACCTTGAGGTGTGCGCTGACAGTCTTCCCGGCCCGTTGGGCGGCAGCATTCAGAAGCCGCGCTTCGTGCTCACTTCCAATCGTCGGCTGAAGCCTGGCCGAAATGATCAGCGGAATCTGAGTGCCTGAAGGGATTGTGAACACGTGGACGGGGAGCCTGATGCCAGCCTCGCGCAGCACGACTCCTTCTTCAGCATTTGCAACGCCGAAGCAGTCGACCCGTTTCTGCTGAAGAAAACGGGCTACTTCCGCGATGCCATGCCCGTATGCATTTGCTTTCACCACAGCCATCACTTTGACTGTGCTGCCGACTCTTGTTCGTATCTCCTTGAGATTCCGGGCGAGCGCCCGGAGGTTGATTACTGCGACGGTGGGTCGTGTAGGCATGAGTGAAGCGCTTGCCATCAGCTTCATCTGTGTCGTGTGTGCGATCTGCGTCAAAAAGCCGGGATGAATATAACGGTTCGTGTACTGATAGTCAACGCAACGGCGATGAAGGGACAATGAACAAAAAACCCATCAGGATGCCTGATGGGTTTGTCCAATTCCGCTGGCCAATGTATGGGTATCAGAGCTGGTCTGCCACCTTGAGCCGGTTCATTGCGCGAAAGAGCGCCAACCGAGCCCTATCGATGTCAAGGTTTGCTTCTTTTTCGGCGAGGCGCTTGCGCGCCCGATCCCGCGCGGCTTCCGCCCTCGATACGTCGATCTCGTCGGACCGTTCCGCCGTCTCAGCAAGCATGATCACCTTGTTGTCATGCACCTCCACGAATCCCCCGCTTGTTGCAAACCGGGCTTCGCTCCCGGTCAAATCGACAAGCTTGACCTCGCCGATGGCGATGTTTGAGAGAAACGGCGCATGGCTCCTGAGCACCTGGAATCCGCCTGCGGCGCCCGGTGCGCTGAAGCTTGACACGTCCCCGCTGTAGACTACCTTTTTGGGAGTGACGATTTCTAGTTTGAAGATCTTCTCTGCCATAATGCTCACTACGCAGCCATGAGTTTCTTCGCCTGTTCGATGACCTCATCGATGGTGCCGACCATGAGGAACGCTCCTTCAGGCAAGTCGTCAAATTCCCCCTCCACGATTCCTTTGAAGCCGCGAATGGTATCCTCGAGCTTCACGTAGCGACCCGGCCGGCCTGTGAATGCTTCTGCCGTGAAGAAGGGCTGGGAAAGGAACTTCTCGATCTTCCTCGCACGGGCAACCGTGATCTTGTCGGCATCGGAAAGTTCATCCATGCCGAGAATACTGATGATATCCTGGAGATCCTTGTAGGTCTGAAGGATTTCCTTGACCCGCTTCGCAACGGCATAATGCTCTTCGCCGACAATGTTCGGATCGAGGATGCGCGATGTGGAATCCAGCGGATCGACCGCCGGATAGATCCCTTTATCGACAATCTGGCGGCTCAACACGGTCGTGGCGTCGAGGTGACTGAATGTCGTTGCAGGAGCGGGATCGGTCAAGTCGTCGGCAGGCACATAGATCGCCTGCACGGACGTGATGGAACCTTTCTTCGTGGAGACGATGCGCTCCTGAAGCTCGCCCATCTCGGTACCGAGCGTTGGCTGGTATCCCACCGCTGACGGCATGCGGCCAAGGAGCGCCGACACTTCAGAACCGGCCTGAACGAAGCGGAAAATGTTGTCGATGAAGAGAAGAACGTCTTTTCCCTCCTCATCGCGGAAATATTCGGCTGTTGTCAGTGCTGTCAGACCAACGCGCTGGCGGGCTCCCGGGGGCTCATTCATCTGTCCGAAAATAAGTGCTGTCTTGTCGAGAACGCCGGACTCTTTCATTTCGATCCACAGGTCGTTTCCCTCGCGCGTGCGTTCGCCGACTCCGCCGAACACCGAGTAGCCGCCATGATGCGTCGCAATGTTATGGATCAACTCCGTGATAACGACTGTCTTTCCCACTCCGGCGCCGCCGAACAGACCAGTCTTCCCTCCCTTGGAGTACGGCTCCAGGAGATCGATAACCTTGATTCCGGTCTCGAACATCTCCTGCTGCGTGGAAAGCTGTTCGAAACTCGGAGCTGACCGGTGAATCGGATAGTAAGCTTTCGCCTCGATGGGACCAAGTGAATCGATCGGCTGTCCAATGACATTGATCAGGCGTCCAAGGACCTTCGGTCCAACCGGCACGCTGATTGGCCCGCCCGTATCATAGGCTTTCATGCCCCGAACGAGACCATCGGTGGTGTCCATGGCAACCGCCCGAACGCGATCTTCACCGAGCTGCTGCTGGACTTCAACGATCAGGTCTTCCTGAACTCCTTCAACGTTGACCCTCGGAATTTTCACTGCGTTGAGGATCGATGGGAGCTTTCCATTCGGGAAATCAATATCGACGACGGGACCGATAATCTGAATTACAGAACCTTCTGTCATCTCTTACCTTTCGATTCAGAATTAAGACTCTGCGACTGGTTGGGCAGATAAATTAACAAAATTGAGCCGTAAAATCAATGCAAGGCTGCGATTGCCTCGACAATGAGTCTGCCGTGAGCTCTTCCATTTTCGATGAAGATCTTGTTGTTGTACCTGCCGGCAGCGATGGAGCCTGCAACGAACACACCCGGGACATTTGTTTCCATGGTTTTCGGATCATGGACCGGGCCGAGCGTCTCGGGATCGATCCGAACTCCAACTTCCCTGAGCAATGCGGCGTCGGGGGTGTATCCGATCATGACAAACACTGCGTCATTCTGGAACTCTTCGTGATGTTTCCCTTCAACAACAATTGATTGTGGAGTTATCTTCCGGACAGTTGTCTCAAACATGGCACGAATCTCGCCTGCCTTGATCCTGTTCTCAATGTCGGGAAGTATCCAGTATTTGACCCCCTGACTCAGCGCAGCTCCCCGATGAATCAGCGTCACCCGGGCGCCATTCCGGAACAAGTCCAGTGCGGTTTCGACTGCCGAATTCTTCCCTCCTACCACGGCAACGCTTCGTCCACTCCACAAATACGGTTCGTCATAGTACCGCCTCACCTTCCCGAGGTTTGATCCTTCAACTGAGAACTTGTTTGGGTGGTCAAAGTATCCTGTCGCATCGACCACACACCGCGCCCAATAGCCGGCACTTGACGTCACGACTTCGAAACCATCCTCCCTCTTTTGGAGCCGGGTAACCACCTCCCCCTGGTGGATGGGAAGATTGAAATGCCGTGCGATCATCTGGTAGTAGCGGACGCATTCTGCACGGGTCGGGCGGAATCCTGCAGCGAGAAACGGCACGCCGCCAATCTCCAGAAGCTCGGGCGTCGAAAAGAAGGTCATTTCGCCCGGGAATCGCCTAATTGCATCGGCGACGGATCCTTTGTCGATCACCAGATGGTGGAGTCCCTTTTTTGCGGCTTCGATGGAACAAGCCAGGCCGGACGGTCCGGCTCCGATAATTATCAAATCGAGTTTGTCCATATGCTCCGTCAGCGCTGAAACAAAAAATCCGCACAATGCGGATAACTCTTCCTGTTCGAACAGTCCAGAAACTCTTCCTGTTCGAAGATTGGTCGATGAAATATAGCACTATTATGACCTGTGTTCAACAAAGGTGAAATGCGTCAAGAACAGTCACTCTGGAGGGAGCCAGCAAGATGGGAATCGCATCAGGAAGAGATTAACTGGAGGTGTCCCGCCTTGAAGATTGGCGGGCAAGAACACTTGGTGGAGCTGAAGGTGGCCCGCCATAAAGATTGGCGGGCAAAAGCACTTGATTGAGCTGAAGGTGGCCCGCCATGAAGATTGGCGGGCAAAAGCACTTGATTGAGCTGAAGGTGGCCCGCCATAAAGATTGGCGGGCAAAAACACCTCGTCGAGCTGAAGGTGGGATTTGAACCCACGACCTGCGGTTTACGAAACC
>DATJQB010000025.1:0-12134 GCA_035506075.1 Bacteroidota bacterium
CCTAAAATGTTCTCAGACCTCGTTCGTCTGTGTCTTCAGGGAAAGTGGGATAAGGCGCGTGCTCTCCACAACACACTTCTTCCTCTGATGAACATCAACTTCATCGAAGCAAATCCCATCCCCGTGAAAGCGGCTGTGGCCATGATGGGGATGATTGAAGAAGTTTATCGATTGCCCCTTGTTCCGATTGGTGAAAAGAACCGTGAGAAGCTCAAAACCGTTTTGAAGGACCTTGGGCTCATCTGAACGTGCACAATGCACAAGGATTTCCGCGATGTCACTCAGAGAACAAATCGAATCGCTCTTCGAACAGAAAACCGACATACTGGACCGCGGCGCTGCACTGCAGGCGTTCGGCGAGTTCAAGTTCTTCCTGAACCAGGGGGATATTCGTGCGGCTGTGAAGTCCGGAGCGGACGGAAATGTCGAAGGATGGATCGTCAACAGCTGGGTGAAGAAGGGAATTTTGCTCGGCTTCAGGCTCGGCCAGGTGCATGACTATTCGATCAACTCCCAATTCCATTATTTCGACAAGAGCACATATCCGTTGAAGCAGTTCTCACCCGACAGCGGGGTCAGGATCGTTCCGGGCGGCACATCGGTGCGCGACGGGTCATATGTGGCTCCCGGCGTTGTCGTGATGCCCCCGGCTTACATCAACGTCGGCGCCTTTGTCGACGAAGGAACGATGGTCGACTCGCACGCTCTCGTCGGATCGTGTGCGCAGATCGGCAAGCGTGTCCACCTGAGTGCAGCAACGCAGGTTGGGGGTGTGCTCGAACCGATCGGCGCAATGCCGGTGATCATCGAAGACGACGTGATGGTTGGAGGCAACTGCGGGATTTACGAAGGAACAATTGTGAAACGGCGGGCGGTTATTGGTTCGGGGGTCGTCTTGACCGGCTCGACGCCGGTGTATGACCTTGTGAAGGGAGCGATTCACCGGCGCAGCCCGCAGCGGCCGCTTGTCATTCCCGAGGGCGCGGTCGTCGTTCAGGGGAGCCGCCACATCGACGGAGAATTTGCGCGTCAGCATCACCTCGCACTGTATACTCCCATCATCATCAAATATCGCGACGAGAAAACAGATGCTTCGACGGCGTTGGAAGAGAGCCTTCGATGAAACGGATTTTGATTTGCGGATCCAACGGTCTTCTCGGTCAGCGGCTTGCGCTTATGTTGAGCGGACAAACAGAGTATGAGGTACTCAACACCTCCCGCCAGCGCTCGTTCGTTTTTGATGACCGGTTGTTCGACTACACGCAGCTCGACATCACCAAGAAGGGGGATGTCAAGAGTCTTGTTTCGAGTTTCAACCCCACGACGATCATCAACGCGGCCGCGGCGGCCAATGTCGACTGGTGCGAGGAACACCGCGAGGAAGCGTGGAAAATCAATGTGGTCGGTGTTGAAAACCTGATCGAGGCATCGCGGAAGGTTGGAGCGAGGCTCATTCACATTTCGACCGACTACGTCTTCGACGGGGCACACGGTCCCTATGCCGAGGACGACCGCCCGAACCCGATCAGCTATTACGGAAAATCGAAGCTCGCAAGCGAAAACGCAGTTCGCATCGCGGAGATCCCGCACACAATTTTGCGAACCATTGTCCTCTACGGCAACGGGATCGGGACACGCGACAATTTTCCGATCTGGGTGATCAAGAACCTCCGCGCCGGCAAGGGAATACGCTGCTCTGAAGATCAAATCAGCAATCCGACACATATCAACGACATCGCGTTCGCAACCGTGAAGGCGTTCGAGCTCAACCGCGAGGGCATGTACCATGTGTGCGGCGGCGAGCGTGCAAGCCGTTACCAGTTCGCCGTCAGGACGGCGGAAATGTTTGGACTCGACCCCGCGCTCATCAGCTGCGTGAAGTCGGTCGACCTCAAACAAGTCGCCCCCCGGCCACTTGTGACGGGATTCGTTACGCTGAAGGCGCAGACTGAACTCGGGCTGAAACCGATGGATCTTACGCAGGGACTGACGTTCCTCAAACGGGAGCTTCAGACCGCCGGCCACAACTGATGGGAATGCGTCGCCAACATGTTGCCGCGATGCGGCTGACAAGTACTCTCTTCATCGTCCTGCTCGTCTTGGGCATTGCCCTGACGGCGGGATGTTCTTCGGCCCGGAACGCGACAGCATCCCCCAGAATCCGGGTCATGACGTGGAATATCCATCACGGCGAAGGGCTGGATCACAAGGTCGATGTCGAGCGGATTGCCAGGATCATCGGGCAGGAAAAACCCGACGTCGTTGCCCTGCAGGAGGTCGATAGAGGCGTCGGACGGTCGGGAAACATCGATATCATCACAAAGCTTGCCGACCTGACGGAGATGACGTACGCATTCGGCAAGACGATTGATTTTCAGGGGGGAGAATACGGGAATGCGTTTCTCACCCGCTTTCCAATTCTCGAAGAGCGCAATGTTCTTTACCCGATGATTCAACCCGGAGAGCAGCGAGGCATCCTGATGTTGAATCTTCAGGTCGGGACGGAAGAGGTTGTCGTCGCCAATACTCATTTGGAAAACCGGACGGATGACACGGCCCGTGTTGCCAGCGCGACCGAGCTCGTGAAGAGAATTCAATCACTCGCCCCCAGGCCAGTCATCGTCTGCGGCGACTTCAATGACGTCCCGGGCAGCCGTCTCATTGCGGGTCTCTCTGCGAAGCTGAACGACAGTTGGAAGGTGTCGTCGCAAGGAACGGGATGTACGTTTCCTTCCGACACCCCGAGGAAACGGATCGATTACATCTGGACTTCGAATAATACACGATCTGACACCGCATCGGCGGGAACTGTGCTGCATCCCATCCTCGCGCGTGTGATTCAAACGGCGGCCTCAGATCATCTGCCGTATACAGTGGATTTCGAACTCAGAACTGAACGATAGAAAGGATGTGGTTTCACGACTATGCTCGACCTGAAATTTATCCGTGAAAACCTGGAGACTGTCCAAAAAGGAGCCGAAGCCAAAGGCGCAGACGTCAACCTTCAGGAAATCCTGGCGCTCGATGAGCAGCGCCGAAAAATGATCCAGGAGAACGACGCCCTCAAGGCAAAACGCAACGAGGTCTCGGGACAAATCGGCAAGCTTAAGAAAGAGGGAGGCGACGCAGCGACCGCGATCGCCGAGATGGACACGGTGAAGAACCGCATCCAGACGCTCGATGCCGAGTTGCGGGAAACGGAAAGCAGGCTTACTGAACTGCTGCTGACAGTTCCCAACGTTCCGCATCCGTCCGTTCCCTTCGGCAAGACGCCGGCGGACAACAAGGACATTTTCCATTGGGGCGAACCGCCGAAGACAGATTTTCAGCTTAAGCCGCACTGGGAAATTACCGACAAGCTGGGGATCCTCGACTTCGCGCGCGGGTCAAAAGTAACCGGCGCGGGGTTTCCATTCTATGTCGGCAAAGGTGCGACGCTCGAGCGTGCACTGATCAACTTCTTCCTCGATCAGGCTCTTGAACACGGTTACAAGGAAATCTTCCCCCCGATTGTCGTCAACGAGGACAGCGCCCGCGGGACCGGACAAATTCCGGACAAGGAAGACCTGATGTACATCGTCGAGCGCGATCACTTCTACATGGTCCCGACGGCCGAAGTCCCTGTAACCAATTTCCACCGTGATGAACTGCTGACAGAGAAGGATCTTCCGATCCGGTATGCTGCATATACCCCCTGCTTCAGGCGCGAAGCGGGATCGTACGGGAAAGACGTGCGCGGGCTCAACCGCCTTCATCAGTTCGACAAGGTCGAGCTCGTAAAATTCGTTCTTCCTTCTGCGTCGTATGATGAGCTTGAAGCACTCCGCACCGACGCGGAGCGCCTGCTTCAATTACTCGGATTGCCTTACCGGACGCTTCTGATGTGTACGGGCGATATGGGGTTCACCCAGGCGAAAAAGTATGACCTCGAGGTGTGGGCTCCCGGCCAGAACAAGTGGCTGGAAGTCTCTTCATGCAGCAATTTCGAGGCTTTTCAGGCAAGAAGAATGAACTTGCGCTACCGTCCTGCGAACGGATCGAAGCCGGAATTTGTTCATACTCTGAACGGTTCAGGCCTCGCCCTCCCTAGAGTGGTCGCCGCACTGATCGAACATTACCAGACCCCGGAAGGAAAGATCGTGGTCCCCAGGGCGCTGCACCGCTACACTGGATTCGAGGTCATCGGTTAGAACGTCTGCTCTGGTTCTGAAGGCCCGTTCCGACTCGTTGACACGTCATTCAATATTCTGTACTCAGGCTCAATGAAACCATTATTGCGTCTCAAGCCGTATTTGATGCGATACAAACGCACGCTCCTCTGGGGCGTTGTGACTGTTATTGCTAGCAACGTGTTCACCGTGGTCCAGCCAATGTTCCTGGGACGTGCAATCGACGAACTGAAGACCGGCATCGACTCCCACACCCTCGTGGGGGGCGACCTCCTCCGTTGGGCCATCGTCATCGTTTCGTTTTCGCTTGTTGCGGGCATCTTCACGTTCCTGACCCGTCAGACAATCATCGTCATCTCGCGCCACATAGAGTTCGACCTGCGGAACGATCTCCTGTCGCATCTGCAGAAGCTCCACTATTCCTATTTCCAGAACACTTCCACGGGCGACCTGATGGCGCACGCCACCAACGACATAAGCGCGGTGCGCAATGTCGTCGGACCCGGCATCATGTACCCGACCGACACCCTCCTGACATTCACGATGGTCCTTGGGCTGATGCTCGCCAAAGACTGGCAGCTGACATTGCTTGCGTTGATACCGCTCCCCTTCGCTTCCCTCATCGTGTACATTCTGGGGAGGAGCATTCACAAGAAGTCGCTGGAGCGCCAGGCTCAGTTTTCCGTCCTCACGACACGGGCGCAGGAGAATCTTTCGGGGATCAGAGTCATCAAGTCGTACGTGCGCGAACAGTACGAAATCGACCTGTTCAGCACGCTGAGCAAAGACTACCTGCATAAAAACCTCGTCCTTGCCCGGATCCAATCGCTCATGTGGCCGCTGATGTTCGGCATTATCGGCTGCTCGATCATCATTGTTCTCTATGCCGGCGGATTGCAGGTCATCCACGGCGAGCTGACGGTCGGATCGCTCTCTGCGTTCCTGGCATATCTTGTCATGCTGATCTGGCCGGTCATCGCCTTCGGCTGGGTGATCAACTTGCTTCAGCAGGGGGCCGCGTCGATGGAGAGGTTATGCAAGATATTGGACACGACGCCCGAGATCAAGGACACCGATGCGACGAACACTGCCGTCCGGGACATAGGCGGGGAAATAGAATTCCGGGGAGTGACATTCACTCACAAAGGTTCCGATCGTCCCACATTGCAGGACATCAACGTGAAGGTCGAGCGCGGGATGACGGTGGCGATCGTGGGCTACACGGGAACCGGCAAGACAACACTGATCAATCTCATCCCGAGGCTGTACGACATCACAGGCGGAGAACTTCTCATCGACGGCCGCGACATAAAGACCATCCCCCTCTCTGTGCTGCGAACGCATATCGGGTACGTTCCACAGGAGACCTTTCTGTTCTCCGACTCGCTTGCTGAGAATATCCGGTACGGCACCGACGATGGCACGCTGGACCATGTCCGGGAAGCTGCCGAGATCTCACAGATCGCAAAGGACGTGCTGGAATTCCCCCGACAGTTCGAAACGATGATCGGCGAGCGCGGCATTACACTGTCCGGCGGACAGAAGCAGCGAACGAGCATTGCACGCGCACTCATCCGTCAGCCTCGCATCCTGATCCTTGACGACTGCCTCTCCGCTGTCGACACGTATACAGAGGAAGAGATCCTTCGACGACTCAGGGGCTTCATGAAAGGCCGGACGAGCATCATCATCAGCCACAGGATTTCGACAGTCAAAGAAGCGGACCTGATCATCGTACTCGACAAAGGGCGCATCGTCGAACGCGGAACACACGACGAACTCGTCGCACACGGCGGCATTTATGCCGATCTCAATGAAAAGCAGCTCCTCGAGCGAGAGCTTGAAGAACTGTAAGAGCCAATCAAACGAAGTGACCGATGCACGAAGAAGAAGTACTTGGTAAAGCGTATGACGCCCGCCTGATGCGGCGATTGCTGAAGTATCTGCGCCCGTACAGGTGGTACGTGGTGCTTGGGATCGTCCTGAGCGTTCTCACAAGCGCCATGGAAGCGATCCGTCCGTATTTCACAAAGGTCGCTGTAGACGTCAACATCGCCAACAAGGATCCGCACGGCCTGCTTATCACGACGCTCTATTTCTTTATCGTCCTGATCGTGCGCGGGTTTGTCCAGTATGCGAATGCTTATCTGACCCAATGGATCGGGCAGAAGACAATTTATGACCTCCGGATGGAGATTTTCAGCCACCTCCAGAACCTGGCTCCGAAATTCTACGATAAGAACCCGATCGGCCGGATGATCACGCGGGTCACGAACGACGTCGAAGTGCTGAACGAAATGTTCTCATCCGGCATCGTGATGGTCTTCAGCGACGTGTTCACGATCATCGGGATCTTCTACTTCATGTTCACGATGAACTGGGAGCTGTCCCTCGTGTCGCTGAGTGTCCTGCCGCTTCTGTTTTATGGAACGTTCCTGTTCCGCAAGAAGGCGCGGGAAGCATACAGGGAGGTCCGCATACAGATCGCGCGCATTAACTCCTTCATGCAGGAACATATCACCGGGATGGTGGTCGATCAGATCTTCAACCGCGAGCGGCGATCGTTCAACAAGTTCTCGGAGATCAATGCGGCCCACAGGGACGCCAACATCAAATCCATCTTCTACTACGCGGTGTTCTATCCCGGTGTCGACCTGATCGGCGCAATTTCGGTCGGCCTGATCATCTGGTATGCCGGCGGCAACGTGCTGGGGGGTGCGGTCACGCTCGGGACGGTCATGGCGTTCCTCCAGTTCAATGAAATGTTCTGGCGCCCGATACGCGATCTCTCCGAGAAATACAACATCCTTCAGACAGCCATGGCGTCATCGGAGAGAATCTTCCAGCTTCTCGATGACAAGATGGTCTCCAGTTCTCCCCAAACACCTGTGCCGCTCCCCACAGTCAAGGGTGAGATTGAATTTCGCAACATCTGGTTCGCGTACAATACGCCGTCCGATGGCGCCAATTCGCCGGAATGGGTGCTGCGTAATGTCTCGTTTCATGCCGAAGCAGGCCAGACGATTGCGCTCGTCGGCCACACCGGCGCGGGAAAGACCTCCATTATCAGCCTTCTGAGCCGGTTCTATGAACATCAGAAGGGGGATATACTCGTCGACGGGATCAGCATCGATCAAGTCCGCCCCGAGGAGCTTCGCAAGCATATCGCTGTCGTGCTGCAGGACGTGTTCCTTTTTTCCGGCGATATCAAGGGGAATATCAATCTCGGCGATCCCACCATATCACTGGATCGAATCAAGGAAGCAGCGACGATTGTCGGTGCCCACAGGTTCATCGAACAACTGCCACACCAGTACGATACGGAGGTCAAAGAACGCGGCGCGACGCTTTCGGTCGGACAGAAACAGCTTCTTTCGTTCGCCCGCGCCCTGGCGTTTAATCCGCGCATCCTTGTGCTTGATGAAGCGACATCAAGCGTCGATACCGAAACCGAATTGCTGATCCAGGCTGCCATCAAGAAGCTGCTGAAGGGGCGTACGTCCATCGTGGTCGCTCACCGCCTTTCGACAATCCAGAACGCAGACAAGATCATCGTCATGCACAAGGGCGAGATCCGCGAAATGGGAACACACCAGGAACTTCTGGCCCACGACGGCATCTACAGAAAGCTCTATCGGCTGCAATACAAGGATCAGGAAGTGCGATCGTAACCCAGCACCGGCTTGCAGGACGTACCACGGCCTTCCGAACAGAAAGAACCTCCGATGCCCCCATCAAGGATCATCACACTCGAACGTCACATCATTGAAGGCGAGCGGGCCCACCCGGGCGCGAGCGGAAGCTTCTCGGGCCTCCTGCGCGATCTGACACTTGCCATCAAGATCATTTCAAGAGAAGTGAGCAAGGCAGGGCTGGTGGACATTCTCGGCTCCCTCGGCCGGGAGAACATCCACGGCGATGAAGTGAAGAAGCTCGACATGTTCGCCCACGAGACGATCTACAAAGCCATGGACCATGGCGGACACTTGTGCGTCATGGCTTCAGAGGAAAACGAGGATGTGCTGAGCATACCGGAACACTATCCAACCGGAAAATACGTGCTCATTTTCGATCCGCTCGACGGCTCTTCCAACATTGACGCGAACGTCACAATCGGAACCATCTTCTCTCTCTTCCGCCGCGTCAGTCCATCCGGACCGGGAACCCTTGACGACTGTCTGCAACCGGGGTATAAGCAGGTGAGCGCCGGTTATGTCATGTATGGATCGGCAACGATGATTGTGTACACAACGGGCGACGGCGTCCACGGGTTTACACTGGACCCAAGCATCGGCGAGTTTCTTCTATCACACGAGAACATCCGTATCCCGAAAAAGGGGAAGATTTACAGCGTCAATGAAGGAAATTTCCACAGGTGGTCAGACGGCACGAAGAGATATGTCCGCTGGCTGCAGGAGGAAGACAAATCGACCGACCGGCCATACTCCGCCAGGTATGTCGGTTCACTCGTTGGAGACATTCAGCGAACACTGCTCTACGGCGGGATTTTCATGTATCCGGCTGATACAAAGAACCCGCGGGGGAAACTGCGCCTGATGTACGAAGGAAACCCAATGGCGTTCCTCGTTGAGCAAGCCGGCGGCCGGGCATCAGACGGTTCACGGAGAATTCTCGACATCCAGCCGAAGTCACTGCACGAGCGGACACCGGTCGTTCTGGGGAGTGAGGAGGATGTGCGTAACGCCGAGGAGTTTCTCCAGGAAAGAAGACTCTCGTGAGTGGACGCCTGACATTACGGAAACCCCAGCTTATCAGCAAGGCGACGTTCGTCGTCGTGGACGTCGAGACAACCGGCATGAGCGCAATCGACGACAGAATTACCGAGATCGCGATGATGAAAGTTCAGGACGGCGTGCTCGTTGATGAATTTTCAACTCTTATCAATCCGCTTCTTACAATTCCCGCCTACATTACCTCCATGACGGGCATCGACAACGTCATGGTCCAGAACGCTCCAACCGCACGCGAGGTTGTACCGTTTGTCGCAGAATTCCTGGGTGACGCGATCTTTGTGGCCCACAACGCCGCGTTCGACTGGGGGTTCGTGACTCACACTGCGATGCGGGAGCGCGGAATCGAACTGCACAACCAGCGGCTCTGCACCGTGAAGCTCTCCGGTCGGATTCTCCCGCAGCTGCCGAGCAAGTCCCTCGGGCCCGTCGCACAGCACCTGAATATAACAATCCCCGAACGCCACAGGGCATCCGGGGATGCTTACGCTACCGCTCTCGTCCTGGTGAAGTTTCTCTCATACGTTCAGAAGAAAGAGGGACTCAACACGGTCGACGAGCTGCTCAAGTACCAGTATGGCCGATCGGCCCGCTTTTCCCGCTGACGCAGTACGCTGACCCGCTTTCTCCTCACGAGTCCTTGTTCGGCGCCCACTTCTTCAGGAAATCAAACACTTTGTCGTGATCGTGGTGATCGCCGCTCTCCAGTGCGCCGGTATCCTGCGAGTGGAGAAGCTTGCCGGACTTGTCGAGCACGAATAAGTGCGGATATCCCTTGACTGCCGGATACTTTCCGAGGAACTTCTCGTTCTTGTTCTCCTTGCTGTAGTTGATCTTCACAACAATGAAGTTCTCGTGAAGAAACTCGGCGACATCCTTGTTGTCCTGGAAGAATTTGTCCAGCTTGTGACACCAGATGCACCACTCGCCGCCGACATCCAGCAGAATGCGCTGGTGCGTTTTGGAGGCGAGAACAACAGCGGCCTGGAGGTCCTTTTCGGAATCACGATTTGGATCGAATTTCTCCCGCTGAGTCCCTTCGTCCTTCGGCGCCTCTTTGGTCTGAGCAATCGTCATCCCGGAGATAAACGCCAGGAGAACGAAGAGTGCAACGATCTGTCGTTTCATAACTTCCCTTTCATCTATAGAAGATTCTGTATCGTACTTCACCTTGTCACTGTGCCTCGGTCACGATCGACGGATGACCTCGGGATATTTGATCCCGGCCGCCGTATTGAAAACTACTACACGATCTGATTCCGAGATTTTTTCCTCACTGAGGAGATGCCGGAGCGCCGCAAAACATGCCGCTCCCTCAGGGCAAATGAAGAAACCCTCCGCACCTGCAACCTCGTACACTGCAGCCGTAATCTCCTCATCACTGACTGCTACAGCGCTTCCGTGACTCTTGTAGACTGCCTCCAGGATCATGTAGTCAGCAAATGCCTTGGGCACACGCAACCCGGAGGCAATCGTCGCAGCTTGGTCCCAGAACGTCGAATCGGATTTTTGCTCCCTGAACGCGCGCACAATCGGCGCGCAACCGCTCGACTGGACCGAGATCATTTTCGGCCTCCCGCTGCCGATCCATCCCAGCTGCTCCATTTCGTCGAACGCCTTCCACATGCCGATGAGACCTGTCCCCCCTCCGGTCGGATACACGACGACATCGGGAAGATGCCATTCGAGCTGCTCTGCAAGCTCATATCCCATCGTCTTCTTTCCCTCGAGCCTGTATGGTTCCTTCAGCGTCGAAACATCGAACCATCCAGGGTTGGACTTTTTCAACTCGACCATCCGTTTCGCGGCATCGCTGATGTTCCCTTTCACAAGCTCAACGTTCGCTCCGCAAGCAAGACTCTCCTTGATGTTGATCTCGGGGGTGTCATCCGGAAGGAAGATGTGCGCCTCCATGCCGGCACGCGCCGCGTATGCCGCGAGGGCCCCGGCAGCATTTCCTGCAGAAGGAATGCACACGGACTTTATCCCCAGCTCCTTCGCCTTGGAAATCGCCATCGCCAGGCCCCGGGACTTGAACGAACCCGTCGGAAGCTGTCCCTCATCCTTCATCATAAGACGGGGCAATCCCAGGATCTCCCCCAGCTTCGGCAACGACGTTATGGGAGACATCCGCTCGCCAAGTGAAACGATGTTTTCTTCGCGTTCAATGGGCAGGAGAGGGGCGTATTTCCAGAGACTTGGCAGCAGCCCTCGCAGAGAATCCCTTGCGAAGGCCTTTCTGGCCGCATCAAGATCATACCGGGCGACGAGGGCTTTCCCGCATGTCCGGCAAACGGTCTGGGGCTCGTGAGGAGAGTGTCTGTCTCCGCACACACTACACTCGAGGTGCGTCAGAAAGTTCATCAAAATGACCTGCTATGTGACAGCGTGAGGACTCTGAGAATGCAAATCGAAAATAATGTAGAGTGAGAAACGCGGAGAGTCAAGACAAAAGGGGGAATTCACGCGGAACCAGGAGCACATCCCCTTCGTTGAATCTCAAGGGTAACTTGTCTACTTTCCGCACACGATGTCATCCCTAACATTTTGGTGGATTCCCTATGCGCAAGAGTTTGCTCGTCGCTGTTCTCGCCGCTGCATCGCTCGGTTCATCTGCTTTTGCGATTCCCAGGTTTGCCACACTCCTGAATCTTCCCTGCCAGAGTTGTCACGTCAATCCATCAGGCGGGGGAATGCGAAATGCATTCGGCCAGAGCTTTGGTCGTGACAGCCTTGCCATGAAAAGCGCACGCGACGAGGCCGGCGCGGATGATTTCTCCACAAAGCTGAACGACTTTCTGAGCTACGGTGCCGACTTCCGGTTTCTTGCGTTCTACGAATCGAAGACAAATCCGGACGCGTCCCTCACGTCGTTCTTCCCGATGCAGATGGATCTCTACCTGAATTTTGCCGTCTCGAAAAACATCAGCCTGTATCTTAATCCAGCATTCGGGCTGTACAACCGCCTCGAGGCATTCGGCATTGCCCGGGTCCTGCCTTTGAATGGTTACCTGAAGCTGGGCCGCTTCGCGCCGCCGTACGGACTGCGATTCGACGATCATACTTCCTTCATCCGCCAGTCGACGCCCTTCCGAAACAACATGGGACAACAAACCGGCCTCGAGGTTGGATTTCGGACCGGACCTTTTGTCGCGACGGGAGCACTAACAAACGGTCTGCGCGGTGACTTGGATGGCATCAACGCCAAGGCGGC
>DATJQB010000026.1:0-19079 GCA_035506075.1 Bacteroidota bacterium
TTCCGCGGTCCCACCGGAGGTGCTGGTGAAATCGGCCACGTATCGATTCGCTTCGATGGCAGGCCCTGCAATTGCGGCAGCGTTGGATGTGTGGAGGCCTATGTGGGACAGCGCTACCTGTCGCAGCGAACCGCCGAGCGTTTGCAGGCCCATCCGGAGTCCAGAATTCTACAGCTCGTTGGCGGTGACATTTCGAAGATTGAACCCGTCTATATCTCACAAGCCGCACACGAAGGGGATGCCTTTGCGCGTGAAGTGTTCGTTGAAGCGGGGACACTGCTCGGGGTTGCCCTTGCGGGCGTTATGAACATCATGGACTTGAGAGTGAGCATTATCGGGGGAGGAATATCGGCTGCCGGCGAATTCGTCATGAACGCCGTGCAGGATTCTGTCGTGAAGCACGTGCTCAAGCCGCTTCGGAAAGAGATCCGTGTGCTTCCCGCCCGTCTTGGAAACGAGGCCGGGCTCCTTGGCGCTGCAGGCCTGGTGATGTGAGACGGGATTCCGGGATGAAACTCCCTACCCCACAGACCAAGTTTATTGTTGCCCTTCTCTTCAGCATACTCTTCTCCCCGTTGCTGAAGTCGCAGACCGCGTTACCCGTCAAATCCGACACATCAAAAACTGCCGCGTCAGGCCGCGATACCTCTGCTGCCGCAAGCTCCGGCGTCGATACAGTTGTCACGTACATCGCGAAGGATTCCATCGTCTACTCGATGACGACCCGCCTGATGAACATGTATGGCAAGGGTGAACTCCATTACCGAACGATTGGTTTGAAGTCTGAACGGGTGGACGTGAATTGGGATTCCGCGACGCTCAATGCCCAGGGGATCCCCGACACTTCGGCAAAGGCGACAAAGAAAACGATCGGCGCGCCGATCATGGTCGACGGCGGGGAAACGTATCACGGCTCGAACATACGCTACAACTTCAAGACGCAGAAGGGAAAGATTAACGTCGGGGATACGGAAATCGAGCAGGGGTACTACCACGGCGAGGCGATCAAGAAAATTGAGAAGGATGTGCTCTATGTCGCCGGCGGAAGGTACACGACGTGCGATGCCGAACATCCGCATTACTACTTCTTCAGTCCGAAGATGAAAGTGATCCTTCGCGACAGGATCGTCGCTGAGCCGGTATACTTGTACATCGCGGACATTCCTGTCTTCGCCCTCCCGTTTGGTGTGTTTCCCAATGAATCGGGCCGGCGGTCGGGATTGATTGCCCCGGCCTACGGCGATGATGCGCGCAAGGGGCGGTATCTCAGCCACTTTGGCTACTACTGGGCCATCAACGATTACATGGACGCATCCTCGACGTTCGATTGGTTTACACGGGGCGGATACCTGAACCGATCGATGTTCCGTTACGCTCTCAGGTATGACTTTACGGGATCGATCTCCGCGAATTACACAGATTTCCATACAGGCGAACTCGGCGACCCGGGGCGGCAGGAACAGAAAGAATACAACGTCCAGATCAATCATAATCAGCAGATCGACCCGACAGCGCGGTTCGATGTGAATTTCTCATTCTCGTCAGGAAGCTACTTCAGGAACGTCAGCTCCAACCTGAACGAGATCCTGCAGCAGAATATCGTCTCCACCGCCACGCTTTCCAAGAGCTGGGCGGAAGGAAGCCGCAGCCTGACGCTGAGTTTGTATCGCGATCAGAATCTTTCCACAAACGATGTTCAGTCGCGCCTGCCGACGTTTTCATTCAACCAATCGCAGTTCTTTCCGTTCAAATCAAGCTCAAAGCTCCGCAGCTCGACGACAGACGCGGCGGACCAGGCAAACTGGTACGAGCTGATCGGCGTCTCATACAGCGCTCAGGGACAATTCGACCGGTCACGTCTCTACCACACACAGCCCGACAGCTCGGTGTTGGAGGAGATCAACTCGCACGCAGGCGTGAGCCACCAGATTTCAATCTCAGCCTCGCCGAAGGTTGGCCATTTCTCTGTTGCACCGTTCATAAGCTACAACGAAAAATGGTACAACAAGAGCACCGTGCAGGGATTCGAACGGGTGAACGGACGGGATACACTGGTCCAGCGTGACGTCAATGGGTTCAATGCAGTCCGCACTTTTCAGACGGGCTTATCCGCATCGACGAGGTTCTTCGGTATCGTGCAGCCCCAGGTATTCGGAATTACTGCCATCCGGCACACAGTCACCCCCAGCCTGACCTTCAGCTACACGCCGGATTTTTCTGATCCCCGGTTTGGGTACTACGGAAGCTACGTTGACACGACAGGGAGGACTGTTCGCTACGACAAATTTCAGGACGAAGTCTATGGCGGATCGGGGGCCGGGAAGACTGAAGCCGTGAGCCTGAGCGTGGGGAACCTCTTCGAAATGAAGGTGCGAACGAATGACACGACGCAACAGGAGCAGAAGATCCAGCTCATGAACATTGGTGCCAATCTTTCGTACAACTTCGCCGGGGACAGCTTGCGCCTCTCGCAACTGAGCCTGTCCTATCGCACGGACATCGGGAGCCTGCTGAGTCTTAGCGCGAGCACAACGCACAATTTCTACGTCTTCGATCAGGCCGCAAACGCTCGCGTCAACAAATTCCTCTGGTCCACAGGAAAATACTGGCCCGACCTGACAAGCGTTTCGTTCTCTGCTTCGACATCGCTCAGCGGAGAAAAGAAACAGTCATCGCCTGGAACTGGTGGCGTGCCGCAGAATGTGACGCAGGAGCAACAACGAGCCTCGGGTCAGGTCACTCCTCCTGTCCAACAGCGATCCTACGGCGGCCTGTATGACACTGAATCAGCTGACTTCAGCATCCCGTGGAGTCTGACCCTCAGCTACACTTTTTCGCAGTCGCAGCCGAACCCCGAAGTAAAAAACAGGAGCTCGTCGATGAATGCGAGCCTCTCGTTCAACCTGACAGAGAAGTGGAAGTTCACGGGGAGCGGAAGCTATGATTTTGTCCGGAAGGAATTCGCAGCACCGAGCGTTACGGCCTACAGGGATCTCCACTGCTGGGAAATGAACTTCTCGTGGTTCCCGATTGGTTTCTACAGGGGGTACCGGCTCGAGCTCCGGATCAAGGCGCCGCAGCTGCAGGACCTGAAGGTGACGAAGCAGGGCAGTGCGAGAGGAACGTATTACTAAGCGGGGGTGATGAAACGAAACGGGCTCGTGAGGATCACCCCCGAGCCCGCACCAAGAATCGCATGAGTATCGTTTGCTTACGCCGACTTTCGTTCTTCGTAGAGGTAGATCGGTTCCTTTGACTTGACAATCGTGTCCTTGGTGATGATGCATTTGGACACGTTCTGGCGCGATGGCAGCTGATACATGATGTCGAGCATGATTGCCTCGACAATGGCTCTCAGCGCACGTGCACCGCCGCCACGCTCAACAGCCTTCGCTACGACTGCACTGAGCGCCGCATCCTCGATCTCCAGTTCCACGCCTTCCATCATGAACAACTTCTTGTACTGCTTGACGAGCGCGTTCCGCGGTTCGGTCAGAATGTTCAACAGAGCGGTTTCGTTCAGCGAGTGAAGCGTCGCAACAACCGGCAACCTGCCGACGAACTCGGGAATAAGTCCGTACTTCAGCAGATCATCCGGCTCGACCTGTGACAGGTACGTGTCGGACGAGCGCCCTTTTTTGCCATGAAGGTCAGCGCCGAAGCCGACAGGATTCTGGGAGACACGACGCTCGATGATCTTGTCAAGTCCTTCGAATGCTCCGCCGCAGATGAACAGGATGTTCTTCGTGTTGAGGTTGATGAGGCTCTGCTCAGGATGTTTCCTGCCTCCCTTGGGGGGGACGCCGGCAACTGTTCCTTCAAGAATCTTCAGCAATGCCTGCTGCACGCCTTCACCCGACACATCGCGTGTGATGGATGCGCTGTCGCTCTTTCGGCTGATCTTGTCGATCTCGTCGATGTAGACGATGCCGCGTTCGGCTTTCTCGATGTTGTATTCCGCATTCTGCAGCAGGTAGACAAGAATTGTCTCGACGTCGTCGCCAACATAGCCGGCTTCAGTCAGCGTCGTCGCGTCGGCGATGGCGAAGGGGACATCAAGAATCCGAGCAAGTGTCTGGGCGAGAAGGGTCTTTCCTGTGCCGGTGGGACCGATGAGAAGAATATTGCTCTTCTCGATCTCCACTTCATCCAAGTTGTGAAGATTATCGTTGGAGTCTATACGTTTGTAGTGGTTATAGACAGCCACAGCCAGCGTGCGCTTGGCGTGTTCCTGTCCAATCACGAATTCATCCAGTGCCTTCTTGATCTCGACTGGGGCCAGCGATCCGCGCGTTGTTTGTTTCTTCGCGCTGATGGCAGCCATGTTGTTCCGGATGATGTCGACGGAACTTGAAACGCAGAGATCACAGATGTACACATCCGGGCCGGCGATGATGCTGTTGACCTCATCGGATGAGCGCCCGCAGAACGAGCACGTGATCTTTTCCCCCTGTTTTGGCTTCTGGCTCATATCCCGAATACCTTCGTACCGATGCTGTTCAAAAAGTTCGTGTTCAACGGGACAATTACTTGTCTTTCTTCGGTTCCCCTGTGCGCTTGATCAGAATGTTGTCGATCAGGCCGTAGTCTTTTGCTTCCTGGGAAGACATGTAGTAATCGCGGTCGGTATCCTTCTCAACCTCGTCGACCGGTTTGCCGGAATGCATCGAGAGGATTTCGTTGATCCTCTTCTTTGTCTTCAGAATCTCTTCGGCCTGAATCCTGATATCGGATGCGGTTCCCTGGACGCCGCCCCACGGCTGATGGATCATCACGCGCGCGTTCGGGAGTGCGGTCCGCTTTCCCTTCGCCCCGCCTGTCAGCAGCACCGCAGCCATACTCGCCGCCATGCCGATGCAGATTGTGGAAACCTCTGGCCGAATGTACTGCATCGTATCATAAATCGCAAGGCCGGCCGTCACACTCCCGCCCGGACTGTTGATGTACAGATGGATGTCTTTGTCCGGATCCTCGGACTCGAGAAAGAGGAGCTGGGCGATCACGAGGCTTGAGATCGTATCGTCAATCGGTGTCCCGATGAAGACGATGCGTTCCTTCAACAAACGCGAGTAGATGTCGTACGCCCGTTCTCCCCGGCCGGTTGTCTCTACAACGATAGGAACGAGTTGGTTGTAGACTTCGTATTTCGATTCACTCATGGAGCGTCTATCCTTTCACAAGGTTGTTCGGCAGCGTCTGTTCGTCCACTTCCTTGATGGTATTGCTGCTTATGAGCAGGTCGATGAGCTTGTCGCCGACGAGCCTGTCTTTGATCTGATCCGATGATTTATAGTACGTGATTAATCGGTCCTTATCAATCCCTATCTTCGGGGCTTCCCGCTCGGCGAGCGCGACAAGAGCCTCGTCGTCGATCGTGAGCTTCTCCGCAGAGACAAGTTCTTCGCGCAGCAGCGCCCATTTCGCCTGGAAGACTGCGTACGCATGGTTTTCTTCGAAGAACTTCTCCACTTCGAAGTTGGGGGGAAGCTGCTTGTTCGGATACTGCCCCTTGACTTCCTCGAGGAGATTTTCAAGGACACTGCGCGTCAACGATTCGGGAACCTGGAACTCGTGGATCCGGATGATCTCGCTGACGATCGCGTTGATGAGATTGCGCCGGTTCTTTTCCTTCCAGTAATTCTCGAGATCTTCACGGACACCCTTGCGGAATTCCTCGACCGTCGTCACCTTTTCGTTCGTGACCTTCTTGACAAGCTCGTCGTTGAGTTCAGGAAGCACAACACGCTCCACCTTGGTGACCTTCGCCTTCATGTTCACCTTGTGTGTGTGATCATCGTGCTTGTGCTCGAATTTGATTTCGTGCTCGCTCCCTTTCTGTGTCGCCTGCAGTGCATCCTTGAACGGCTGCTCCAGCTGCGGATCGGCAAGGTAAAACTTCGCGCCGTCCGTCTTCTTGCCGATGATCGGGAACCCGGTATCGTCAAATTCCTGGAGATCCGCGGTCACAACATGCTCATCACTGGTCACGGCCTCGACTTCCTCCCGCGAGCTGTTGATCTTGCGGATCCTTTCCATTTCATCGTCCATCTCCTGGTCCGTCACGTGGTGCACAACCGTTTCCACAGTCAGCCCCTTGTACTGCTTCAACGTGATCGTCGGCCGGATGTCGTACTGGATCTTGACCCAGAACCGTTCGCCCCTGTCGAACTTCATGTCTGTCAGTGTCGGATCGCCGATCGGCTTGAGGTCCTGTTCCTTCACGACTTTGCGGTAAAGCTCGCTCGCCAGCTTGTCGAGATACTCATGCTCAATCATATCTCCGTACATCTTCTTGACAAGCTCGATCGGTGCTTTGCCTTTGCGGAATCCCTTGATCTCGATTTTCGGACCATATTCCCGGTACGCCTTGTCGAAATAGGGCTGCAGTTCCGTTGCATTCATTTCGATTTCAACTTCCCGGGAAACCTCTGTGAGCGAATGAACCGTTACTTCCAAGTTGGTACTCCTTTCTGACGATTGAGACACTGCTTTATTGTGGGCGGAGGGGGGGTCGAACCCCCATGGGTTGCCCCACTAGCTCCTAAGGCTAGCGCGTCTGCCAGTTTCGCCATCCGCCCGAGAACAATCTACCGGACCTGTGAGAGGCAAGGAGCAGTACGTCCGGGAGCGCGTCTGCCTGCCATCGCAGTCCCGTTGTTCCGGGATGCGGGCTCACACGGCTGCGGTCCCTTGGCGCCGTCGACGAAAGACCCTCCGCTGCAAGGCCCTGGACTGCCTGAACAAGCCGGCCCGGCCTCTCATTGAGATGAAAAAAAATCCTCAAATGTTCAACCATTTTGAGGATTTCATGACGCACTAATATACGAAAGAATCATGAAAACAAAAAAAGAGGGTTCAATGCCCCGCTTTCTGCAATTCATCGAGCTTTTGAAGTGATTCAACAGCTTCGAGGCGGTGGGGATCGATAAAAATTGCCTTGTTGTAATAGTCACGTGCTTTCTGATAGTCCTTTGCCGTCTGATAGGCAAGTCCGAGTTGAACGTTTGTCTGGTAGTTGGACGGACTGAGTTCGAGCGCGCGCTCGAACTGTTTGATCGCCTGAGGAAGGTTGCCGTCGCCCAGGTAGGCAATACCGAGGTTGATATTTGTTTCCCAGAAGTCATTGCCCTTGGCGAGTGCTTTCGAAAGAACGTCAATCATCGCTTTGAAGTTGGAGGAACTTTGGTAGAGCGTCCACGCCTCCCTGTATGCGCTGAGATAGAGTGAATCAATTTCATATGCTCGTTCGAAGAATGATCGCGCACGGATCTGGTCGCCGGTCCGTGCGAACAGTTTGCCGCAAAGAAAAGCAGGATAGGCGAAGTCGGGCGCAATCTTGAGCGCGGCAGTGTAGCGGTCGCTGGCGAGATCCTTGTCTCCTGACTTCTCGGCCGCTGAAGCTTCGCTGAGGAGTGAGAGGAGGTCCGATCGGTTCGGACGGCTGCGCAACTGAATGAGGACGCGGATGTTGTCCATGCGCCTCGAGAGCTCCGCGTCGTAGCAAGTGCGGAACACCAGCCGGATCGCCTCGAGGGCGGATGCAGATGTGCCGCTGGTGTACTCATGGATCGCTCTCAGCATCTGATAGTACGGGAGCTGAAACGACGCGGTGTCTTTTTGCAGATTGGAAAGGAAACCTGTCGGGAGCAACGGGAGCTTCTTTTGAAATCGTTCATTCGCCTGACGGAGAAAGATGTCGTACGACTCCTGCAGGTTGTTCTTCTGCAGGAGGTTTTGCATCTCCTGGGGGATGGAAAAGACGAGCGGGTGTACGCTCGTGTCCGCGAAATCGATGGATGACAACGCGTACGTAAGAATTTCGATCATCCGCTCGAACTGCGGTCCGTTTTTGCCGGTTGCGGCCCCCTCGCTGATCCAGCGAACCGTCAGATCGTCCTGTGCCCGCTGCAGGGAATCCCGGGTGCTTTTGATCTTAGCGAGGACGTCGCCGGCGTGGTCGACAAGCGGTTTGATTGTCGAGTCTGTCGGAGAGATTTTCAACGATGTGTTCGGCAGCGAATCGATGACGAACGTGACCTGCGGGAGCAGCGCATCGAGTTGTGTGATCCGTTCCTTCAGGGACGCGTTCCCGGAACGTACGGTTGAAAGATACGATGACCACGACTCGCTGACGATGCCGTCGAACGCATGTGAGCGCAGGGAGGAAAAATCCCTGGACTGGGAAAAAATTCTCAGAGAATCTGCGCGCATGAGCTGTTCGCTCGTCGCGATAGCATCGTGGAATCTTTTTTCTCCCATTGCCTTGTCGATTGACTGCATAGACTGCGTGAGGGTTGGGAAGCCTGGCCAGTACTCCTGTGGGACAGTCAGATCGCCTTTGCTCACAGTCCCGTCGAGACCGAACTGAACAGTAAAAGGCTGATTGAGCTTGAGAGTCTTCGGATATCCCACGCTGAGGCTTGAGCCGGCCGAATCGGAGAATATCTCGGACTTCCATCCGATTTGAAGTGTCTGGCCATTCTGAACGAGCACAAGCTTGGGGAGTTCTTCCTGTACGAAGTCGGCATCGAACGACCAGTCGCCGACCGCGCGCAGAAGAAACACGAAGTACGGTCCCGCGTTCACGCTGTCACTGGACAGCGGAGTTGTGCGGCTGCGCGAAGAGAGCTCGAACTTCGCGAAGCGCTCTCCCTTCAGACCGAAGAGCTTTGACTCGCGCACTTTCAGCTGCGCCGAAAGGCCCTGCGACCGCGCACTCTGTGCGACGATCAGGGAACATACACACATGCACACGATCCGGAGGAGTTTCACGGCGGAGATTTCTTTCGAGTAGAATGAATGCCGGCGAGAATGGATGACTGTAAGTGCCGTGAATATAGAGAATGCGATTTCCAGAAGCAAGAAACCCCGGGTGACGGGACAGCTCTTCAGCCCTTCCGGCCGGAACACCCCGAATAGCGAACGTTCGCGGTTCATCGGCGGACGTCCCGGGATCGACGTCAGATCTGAACCCACCGACCGGCGTGCGATGCTTGCTTTTCGGATGTCGTTTGCTGATATTTTCAAGCACTCCGGGACATAGATCATGCAGGGCTTTTGATGCATTCCGAAGGTTGAATCTCTTGATGATTACTCACGACCTGAAAAAAATCACGCGCCGTTCGTGGACCGTTCCCCAGGCGTTCCAGTTCTGCGAGCAGCTGACACGGGATCATTATGAGAATTTCCCGGTGGCTTCCTTTCTCGTTCCAAAAGACAAGCGTCCTCATATCTGTTCCATCTACGCGTTTGCCCGCATCGCGGACGATTTTGCCGACGAGCCGGGGCTCACACTCGCAGAGAGAATGGACAGCCTGTCGGAATGGGAAGAGCAACTGATCGACACATACCGCGGTCACGCTCATCATCCGGTGTTCATCGCATTGCGCGAAACCGTCGACAGGTTCGAGATGCCGATCGAGCTGTTTCAAAATCTCCTGCGCGCATTCCGCTCCGACGTCACCACGCACCGGTATGATAATTTTGAGGATCTTCTCGCATATTGCGAGAACTCCGCCAATCCCATTGGACGTCTTGTGCTGCTGCTCTTTAATTATCGCAGTGAATCGACGCTCGAGCTCTCCGATTCGATCTGCACGGCGCTCCAGCTGACGAACTTTTGGCAGGATGTTTCTGTTGACTTGCAGAAGGATCGGGTGTACATTCCCATGGATGACATCCGGGAATTCGGTTATTCCGAGGAGGAGCTTGTTCAGCACACGTTCTCCTCTGCATTTAAAGACCTGATGTGCTACCAGGTCGACCGGACACGCCAGATGTTTGCGGACGGTCGTCCGTTGCTTTCTGAGGTCGGAAGGGATCTTCGCCTGGAACTCCGCCTGACGTGGAGGGGAGGATCCCGGATTCTGGAGAAGATTGAAGATTCGGACTATGACGTGCTCTCGCATCGTCCTGCACTGTCCGCCTTCGATAAGGGGACGTTGTTGATTTCATCACTGATAGGATAAGAATCCTTGGCAGCACATACCGTCGACATGGTGCTCCCCGAGCTGGGGATAACGCGGAAGAGCAATTTTCTGCTGCCGATTCTCTTTCTCCCTCCGCCTAAACGCGAAGCCATCGAAACAATCTACGCGTTCTGCAGATACTCCGACGATATTGTCGACGAAGAAGCCGACGTCAAGGAAAAATACCACCGCCTTCTTGTCTGGACCAACGAACTCCAGCGGGCCTTGCAGGGAGTCTCCCGGTTCGCCGTCCTGAACAGGCTCGTCAGCGTCATTCAGAAATTTCACATTCCCACTCACCATTTCCTCGACCTGCTCAAAGGGATGGAAATGGATCTCGTCAAGAGCCGCTATTCAACGTTTAAAGAACTCGAACTGTACTGCTACCGGGCCGCATCGACGGTCGGACTGATCTGCGCGGAGGTGTTCGGATACCATCACGAACGCACAAAGCAGTACGCCGTCAACCTCGGCATCGCCCTGCAGCTGACGAACATCCTTAGGGACATCAAAGCCGACGCGAAGAAGGGAAGGATCTATCTTCCGAAGGAAGACCTCGAGCGTTTTGGGTACACGGAAGAGGAGCTCATGAACTCGGTCTATAACGACAGGTTCCGGGCACTGATGAGATTCGAATGCGAACGTGCCCACGAGTACTATCGCTCCGCCAAAAGCTGTCTTGCCGAGGACGACAAAGCGCTGTTTACAGCCGCACGCGCGATGGGAAACATCTACTACCTTCTGCTTCTCCGCATCGAGCGCGCGCAATACGATGTCTTCACACGGCGCATTCGTCTCGGATCGCCGGTGAAGTTCCTCGTTGCGATGATCCTCCGGTTGCGCAACAAGCTGCCGAAAAATTTCCACCGGTATATCCGAACCGAGCTTCCGGCCTGACACCGCCGCGCCCTCTCCCGGTGTCCGCATGTCGATCATGGTACGATTTATGTCGTTCCATCTCAGCTCAGTGCGGGAATGCTCACCCTATGTTGAATTTCAATCGGCTGGTTTAAATGCCAAACGCTGATGCCATCATTATCGGCGGAGGTCTCGCCGGACTTGCTGCCGCCGTCGACCTGTCGTCGCGCCATGTCCGGGTGCTCGTCCTCGAGCAGCGTCCTCACCTCGGAGGGCGTACGTATTCGTTCGTGGATGAGACCACGGGTGATACTGTCGACAACGGCCAGCACCTGATGATGGGATGCTATCACGCAACGCGGTGGCTCCTGTCGACGATCGGCTCGGATCATCTCGCAGCACTTCAGCCCGAACTGCATATCGACTTTCTTCATCCTGTGCGCGGTGCATCCGCGTTGCACTGTCCGCGCCTTCCGGCACCGCTGCACCTTCTCGCCGGACTCCTGTCACTCAGGAATCTTTCCCTCGCGGACCGTTTGAGACTGCTGCGCGTCGGTTTCGAAATCCGAAAACCCCCATCAGAAATTGAGCCACGTATCGCGTCATTGACAGTCCGTCAGTGGCTCGATCAGCTCGGACAATCGGACGAGAACAAGAAGTACCTGTGGGACATCATCGCTGTCGGGAGCCTGAACGACGATCCCAGCGATGTCTCGGCGCTGCTTTTCTACAGAGTGCTCAGGAGCGCGTTCCTCGGCGACCGTTCGAATTCCTCGCTGCTGGTCCCCAAAGCGGGGTTGTCAGAATTGTTCGTCAAGCCGTGTGTCGATTTCATCCGGGCGCATGGGGGAGAGATCATCACGGGCTGCGGTGTCGATGAGAGTTTGTTCGAGGGGAACAGGCTCGAGGGTGTCAGAAGCTCGGACGGACGAATCCGCAACGCAGGTGCGTTTATCAGCGCGATCCCTTGGTACGCGGCCTCTCCACTCTTTTCAACGGCATCGGGTAAATATCGCTGGTATGTCAACGGCCATCTGCAGTCTTCACCGATTGTAACGATCAATGTCTGGTTTGACAGGATTGTCATGGAACAGGAGTTCGTCGCGCTCCTCGATTCCCGGATCCATTGGGTGTTTAACAAATCGAGGATCTATGGCTCGACAACCGAGAAGCGCCAATATCTTTCGATGGTTATCAGCGGTGCCGGTGCGTTGATGGGAGAGGATTCTTCGAATCTCGTCGGTTCGGCCCTCCTGGAGCTCGGAAAGGTGCTTCCACGCGTGAAGCAGGCGAATATCGTTCACTCTCTCGTCATCAAGGAGAAGCGCGCGACGTTTTCTCCGCGCCCCGATGTGGAAAGCCATCGTCCGTCCTGTGCGACGAAGTTCGAGAACCTGTTCCTGGCGGGGGACTGGACAGACACGGGGTATCCGGCGACCATTGAAGGGGCAGTTCTGAGCGGGCGGAAAGCTGCGGAAGCCGCGGCGAACGTGCTGAAGCGCTGAGACCTTGTGAGTTTCTCCGGCTTGGGAGTGAACCCCGCCGGCCTTCCTTTTGAATCCCAGCGAACGCTTACATCATTCCCTGCGGATCGACATCGATGATCATCTGCACACCCCGGTTTTTCCCGAGCGGGGATGCGAGGTATGCGTCGCGGGCAGACAGCAACGCGGAGCGAAGATACGAACCGGACGGATCGGTCGACTTGAGATCCTTCACAACGAGATGTTTGCGGTACAAATTCTTGATCCTCGGTATCGCCGCGTCGGCCGGTCCGAGGACGAGAAAATGTTTCCCCGATCTCGGCTGCAGGAGTCCTGCAACATACGCTGCGTGCCTGGCGACAAGTTCTTCGTTTTCCCCTTTGAATTCCATGAGCACGAGTCTGGAGAAGGGGGGATAGTCGAGCTCCTTCCGATATGCAAGCTCCTCGGCGAAAAATCCCGCGAAATCATGCGTGGAGGCGTAGCGAAGACTGTAATGCGACGGCTGCAATGTCTGGATGACAACTTCACCGCTCAGTTTGCTCCTCCCGGCGCGGCCGGCCACCTGGGTCAATAGCTGAAACGTGCGTTCAGAAGAACGAAAGTCAGGCAGAAGCATCTGCGTGTCGGCTGAGATCACACCGACAAGCGTGACACGGGGGAAATCGAGTCCCTTTGCCACCATCTGCGTGCCGAGAAGTATATCAGCTTCTCCCCGGCCAAATTGTGTGAGGAGTTTGTCGTGCGCCCCCTTGCGGCTGGTTGAGTCGAGATCCATCCTGAGGATGCGAGCGCTGGGGAACAGCGCCTGGAGTTCTTCATGGATCTGCTGTGTGCCGAACGCGTGATGCCGGATTTCTGTTCCATGGCATTTGGGACAGACGCTCGGCGGCGGCTTGACGAGTCCGCAGTAGTGGCAGCGGAGATGTCTCTTCGTCTGGTGATAGGTAAGCGACACGTCGCAGTTGTCGCATCGTTCCACGTGTCCGCACTCGAAGCATTCCACCACGTGTGAAAATCCCCGCCGGTTTTGGAGAAGAATAATTCCTTCCCCTTTGTCCAGCCGTTGATCGATATGCGACTTGAGCAGCGACGACACCGAGGGAGCCGGTCCGAGTTTCGCCGTCCAATCCCCCTTCTCTTTTCGTTCCTTTTTGAACTCCTCGATTCTCCGTTTGCGTTCCGTCCCCATATCGACAATCGCGATGTCCGGGAGCTTTGCATCGTCCACACGTTCGGGGAGTGAGAGGAGCTCGTACTTTCCGGTCAGCGCATTCTGGTAGCTCTCTGTTGACGGTGTGGCCGAGCCGAGTACCACCACTGCTTTGTTGATCGACGCACGTACGACCGCGACGTCCCGAGCATGATAGCGCGGTGCGGAGTCGTACTGTTTGTACGAAGCTTCATGCTCTTCATCTACAACGATGAGACCGATGTTCTCCAGAGGCGCGAAAATCGCGGAGCGGGGACCGATAACGATACGGATCCTGCCGTTGTGCGCCAGGCGCCACGCATCGTAACGTTCTCCAACCGACATCTGGCTGTGCATGACCGCAACGTCCGCACCGAAATGTGACTTGAACCTTCGAACCGTCTGCGGAGTGAGTGAGATCTCGGGCACGAGGACGATCGCAGTCTTGCCGTTCTTCAACGCCTCACGAATCGCGTCGATATAGACCTGGGTCTTCCCGCTCCCCGTGATGCCATGGAGAAGAAATGTACGGTGTGCACCGGCAGACATCGCACCGATAATGGATTGCAGGGCGTGTGCCTGGTGTGGATTAAGGGTGATGGAAGGTGCTGGCTCAGCCGGGTTGTCATACTCGCCGCGCACAATCTCTCGCTGTTCGATCTTCAGCAGCTCCCGCTTTGCGAGAGTCTTGACCGTTGATAGCGAGCCGCGGGTCATGCGAACCAGCGAAGGGAGCGAGATCGGCTCATCGTGCTTTTGAAGCTCTTCAAGAATCCGCCGCTGCTTTGGCGTGAGCTTCGGCGTTCCGGGGTCAGGTTCAGTCAGAATGAGACGCCCGGTCTCCGACAGGACAGCAATGTTTTCCTTTTTCGGTTTTGCGGCCGGCCGCGTTTGTTCCTCGATCCGGATCCAGCCGCGGCTTGCCAGTTCCTGCAGCGCCGGGAGGATGGTTTTGGACTTCGCCCGCTTCTGGAGTTGAGAAACGGAGAGGAGAGGCTGCTCCGCGAGGGCGCTCAAAACGGCATACTGGATTCTTGCGGTGCGTTTTGTCTGTACGATGAGCTCGTGGACGTTCACGGCAACAAGCCGGACCATTGGAGTGCTTCGTGCAGTTGCTCCCTGAGGGGATGCCGCCTTCAACACATCGCCCCACGACGCGATGTAGTACTCGGAGATCCACTGTGTGAGCTTCAGCATTTCCGACGAGAAGGTCGGCCGCGCATCGAGCACATCGATGATCGGTTTGATGGAGGGAAGCGAGGATGATTCAGGAAAGCTGACGACAATGCCCGACAACTTCTTCCTGCCGAAGGGAACGAGCACGCGCCGTCCCGCCTCAACGGCGGATTCAAGCGCCGGGGGAACCAGGTAGGTAAATGTCCGGTCGAGGGGAAGCGGGAGCGCTATGTTTGCGAGTTTTCGGTTCATCAGAACAGCGAGGGGCGACCTGTTGAGCCGCCCCTTGTGAGTCAATGCAAAATGCCGGGACTACTTCTTCAGTTCAATCTCAAGAATCCTGTACACTTCAATCAGCGGAATGTTTCGTTCCTGGGCAAGCCGTTTGCACTCCTCAAACTCCGGGATACGACGTTCAACGCCGTCGAAGGTGACGGACTTCACGGTGACACTGCCAAGGGACGTTTGAACCTGTTGCTGTGTTCTCAGGAGCTTTCGCCGCTCGACATGCTGAATGCGGACGCCGAGCGTCGAGGTCTCGCGGAAGATGATGCCAAGCACGGCATCAAGTGCGTCGCGGCCGGCAAGGACTCTGAGCAAATGAGCGGGCCTCCCTTTCTTCATAAGGATGGGGATCAGGAACGCATCGAGCGCGCCTCCTCCCATCAGTTTCTCAAGAACGTACGGGAGGATTTCGGGATTCATGTCGTCGATGTTTGTTTCGATCGACAGAACCTCATCGTGGTCGCGCTTCTCGTCGATCTCGCCGATGAGCACGCGGAGCAGGTTCGGTACTGCGTGAAGTTCGCGCGTCCCCGCACCGAATCCGATCGAATGAACGCGAATCTGCTCGAGCGGCAACGGTCCAGCGGAAAGCGCCTTGATGATTGCCGCTCCGGTCGGAGTGGTCAGCTCGAACGGGATTTCCGTGAGCACTATCGGATATCCCTTCAGGATTTCCATCGTTGCAGGGGTTGGGACCGGCATCGTCCCGTGCTGCGTGTTCACCGTTCCGCCGCTGCCGACCTTCACAGGTGATGAGTGGACCTTCTCGATCCCCAGCTGCTCAAGACAGATCGCCGTGCCGACGATGTCGACAATCGAATCTACGGCGCCGACTTCGTGGAAGTGCACCTTTTCGATCGTGGACTCGTGCACCGTTGCCTCAGCGACGGCAACTTCGTAGAAAATTTTCTTCGCTGTCTCCTGGACGGCCTTGCTCAGACTGCTGCGCTCGATGATCTCGTTGATGTTCGACAAATGCCTGTGGTACGACGGGGCTTCTGAAATCACGACGTCGACTTTGAACGCACCGATACCGTTCCGCTTGATGCGGGAGACGGCGAGCTCAAATCCGCCGAGGTTGAGCTTCTTCAATTCCGCCGTCAGCACGTCGACCGGGATGCCTGCATGAAGGAATGCGCCAAGTGTCATGTCGCCGCTGATGCCGGCAAGTGTATCGAAGTACGCAACTCTCATTCTGGACGTGACCTTCAATTGTAAAAGTGAATGGACTGGCTGACCGGCGTCGCGAATCGCAACGATGCGGAAGCTGACGGGGGGAGGTGGCTAGTTGCCGAGAGCATTCTCAATGTACTCGATGAACCGCTGCGTCGCCCCCACGTTTTCCTGTACAAGCTTGCTCGATTCCCCTCCGGCCCTCACGCGCGCCTTCTTGTCGTTGAACAGCCGGCGCAGCTCGAGGTAGCACTCATCCGCTGTCGTTACAACAAACGCTCCGCCACGTTTTGCCAGTTCCACGGCTTCCTGGGAATTCTGGTGCTTTGGACCGTAGAGGACAGGGATCCCGTAGACCGCCGGCTCGAGAACATTGTGGATCCCCTGCCGGAAACTTCCGCCAACATAAGCGACATCCGCGTATTGATAAAGTGACATCAGGATGCCGATGCTGTCCACAAGAATGACATTTTCGTTCGAATAGTCGTTGAGGTCCGAAAACCGGATGACCCGCATGGTGTAGTTCAGCGAGAGCTCGAGGCGTTCGAGCGTCGGCAGTGTTGGCTCGTGGGGAACGAGTATCATGAGGGCGTTCGAATCATGCTGAGCGATGCGCCGGAATGCCGGAAGCAAAACGACCTCATCCTCGTCCCAGCTGCTTCCGACGACAAAGACCTTTTTCCTCTTCAGGATTGGCGCCGGGATTAAGTGTCGTGCCTTGGCGTCGATACTGCGCTGCCAGACCTGGTCGTAGCGCGTCTCGCCGATCGGATGGAGTTCGGGATTCTTGAGGCCAAAGTTCTTAAATGTGTCCACGTCGCTTTGCGAGACTGTCAGGATGGATGTGATCTGATCGTAGACGCTCTGGTGGAAGCTTTTGAGGACCGGATAGTGCCGCGACGAATTTGCCCTCAGCGTAGCGTTTGCAATCACCACCGGAATTTTCCGTTTCCGAAGCTCCCAGATATGATTCGGCCAGATGTCATAGCGCACCATGATGGCGATCGTCGGCTTGATCAGGTCAAGGAAGCGGCGCGCATTGCTGACGCTGTCGAACGGAAGATACGTAATGAGGTCGGCCTGCTGGTATTTCGTTGAATGATCGTATCCTGAGGGTGAAAAGAAACTCACAACGATATCGATGTCGTCGTACCGTTTTCTGAGTTCGGCGATAATCGGTTTTGCCTGCTCGAATTCCCCCATCGATGATGAATGGAACCAGAACCGGCGTTTCTTCTTCAGCGACTTCACATCGTGTTCGAGATGCCCGAAGAGGTCCGCTCGCCCTTTCAAACCCCGGCGGATCTTCCCGTTCAGGAGTCCTCCGATCTGAAGCAACACCCAGAAGCAGGGGACGACGATCGCATTATACACTGCAAACCAGAGACGCTGCATAGATTGACCGAACACTGCGCGAGAGGAGAAGAAGATTGGTAAACTGCCCGAAGCTCCTGATGTGAATTCAAACCGTCGCCAGATGAATCGGACTGCAGGTACGGTGACTTACGCGCGTTGCGGAGTTCCGACTGGATGATCGACCGGCCAGGCAATACAGCCCGTGCGACTCGGACGACGGCGTGTTGTCGAATCTGATCATTCGCGGGCCAGCCTGCCGTTGCGACCCGTGAACGGTCTTTGGACGTGTCATTGTAGACAGAATTTGTGGTAAAATCAAGAAATGCGGTTTCTTGACTAAGTGAATGAATCTTGCTATACTCACTTGCGCAATCGCAGGTACTGCGCTCACGACGGAGAATTTGGATGCCTTACCCCGATCCGCAGATAGATGCACTACGTGCTTCCGCGATCTTCAAGGGATTGACCGATGCCGAGTTGGAATCCATCGCGTCGCGCCTGACCGAAGAGAAACATGAAAGCGGCGCGGTGCTGATGGATGTGGATACGAAGGTCGACTTTGTCTACCTTGTCGGAAAGGGGAAGCTCAAAATCTCCCGGTTCACATCCTACGGCGAAGAAACCACGCTCAACGTGCTCGGGCCAGGGAATCTCGTCGGAGAATTTGGCGTCGTCGATGAACGCGGACGCTCCGCCCGCGCAACGTGCCTCGAACCAACGCTCGTCTACTCTCTTCCCGCTTCCACCTTTGACGATCTGCTCACTCAAAACGCAATTGTCTCCCGCAACGTGCTCCGTGAGTTCACCATTCGGCTCCGCCAGGCGAACGACAACATTGTCCGCCAACTGGAGACCGAACGCTCTCACGCGGTCATGCAGCTCGACAAGCTCTCCAAGCTCATCGATGCAAGCAAGATTGTCAATTCCACGCTTGACCTTGAGAAGCTCCTTGGACTGATCCTTGACGCTGCCGTCAAAAGCACGGACGCCGACAGGGGCACGGTCTATCTTGTCGATTCAATCAAGCAGGAACTCTGGTCGAAAGTGTTCGGCGGCGACAACATGATTGAAATTCGTCTGCCGATCGGCAAGGGAATCGCCGGAGCTGTCGCACAGCTTGGTGAGACAATCAATATTCCCGACGCATACGCTGACCCGCGGTTCAATCCCGAGGTCGACAAGCGGTCCGGCTACCGGACCCGGAACATCCTCTGCATGCCGATGAAGAACAAGGACGGCACCATCATCGGCGTCTTTCAGCTGCTGAACAAGAAGAACGGGCCGTTCACGCCGGACGATGAGCACTTCATCGATGCGTTTTCTGCGCATGCCTCGATCGCAATCGAAAATGCACGTCTGGCGCAGGAGATGGTGGCGAACGAACGGTTGTCTGCAGTCGGCCGCATGGCGAGCACAATCATCCACGACATTAAGAACCCGATGGGGACCCTGCGTGTGTATGCGCAGGTGATGAAGAAGAAGTCCGGGAACGAAGAGGCGGCGAAGCTCGCAGACGAAATGATTCACCAGGTCGACCGCTTCGTCAACATGACGCAGGAGATTCTCGACTTCACCCGCGGGGTCAGC
>DATJQB010000027.1:0-3337 GCA_035506075.1 Bacteroidota bacterium
GAGCCGAGACGAGCTTCAACACTTCAGCGACGATTCTGCCACTCTCTCTGATGAGCTCGATTTCGCGCTTGGTCTTGATCCGGACCATTGGTTCAGGCCCTACCTGCGGCCTCTCAGCTTCCCGCTCTTCATGAAGCCATCGTAATGGCGCATGAGCAGATGCGATTCGATCTGCTGAAGCGTATCCAATCCCACGCCCACCACGATGAGGAGGCTCGTTCCGCCGAAGAAGCTCGCGAAACTGGAGGTGACGCCCATCCTGATCATGAACGCAGGGAGAATGGCGATTATCGCAAGGAACACCGACCCGGGCAGCGTTATCTTCGTCAGAATGTTGTCGATAAAATCGGATGTATTCTTCCCGGGCCTGATGCCGGGGATGAAGCCCCCCTGCTTCTGCATCGTTTCCGCAACGTCTTTCGGGTTGAACGCCACCGCCGTATAGAAATACGTGAAGAAGATGATCATGATCGCGTAGATTACCGAGTACGTTGCCGACGTGTAATTGAAATACTTCGCAGTGCTCTGCAAAAACTCGTTGTCCGGGAAGAACGTCAGAATCGTGTTCGGTATGAACATGATCGACTGGGCAAATATTATCGGCATCACGCCTGCCGTATTGATCCGCATCGGGATGTACTGCGTAATCCCGCCGTAGACCTTCCGTCCCACAACGCGCTTCGCGTACTGTACGGGGATGCGGCGGCTCGCCTGTGTGATGAGGACAATTCCCGCAATGATCAGAACCATGAGGGCAACGACGATCAGTTCAACGATGAGCCCGCGCGCACCGGAACTGACAAGCTGATACTCGTCGAGGACTGCATGAGGAAAACGGGCCACAATGCCGATGAAGATGATCAGCGAAATCCCGTTCCCGATGCCCCGTTCGGTAATCTGTTCGCCAAGCCACATGATGAATACTGTACCGGCCGTCAGCACGATCATTGTCGACACATGGAATCCAAACCCCTGCACAGCCGCCGGAACAATGGGCACGCCGCCTGCCGTCATGCTCGACAACTGAACGCTGACGCCCCATGCCTGCAGGAGACAGACGAAGACCGTCCCATACCGCGTCAGCTGCGTGATTTTCTTCCGTCCCTCTTCTCCTTCCTTCGTCAGCTTCTGGAAGTACGGGATCACCGCACCGAGAAGCTGGATGACGATGGATGAGCTGATATAGGGCATTATTCCGAGGGCGAAGATTGCCGCATTGCTGAAGGCGCCGCCGACGAAGAGGTCGTACAGACCGAACAGCGTATTGGATGACTGCGACCGCACTGCTTCCGCGAGGATCTTTGCGTCGACGCCGGGGAGCGTCACGTGCGAACCAAAGCGAATAACGATGAGCAGCCAGGCAGTGAAGATGATCCGCTGGCGCAGCTCCTGAATCTTGAAAATATTCCGGAAACTCTCGCTGAGATTTGCCATGGACTATTTCGGGGAAATAATAGACGTTTTTCCGCCGGCAGCTTCTATCTTCTGCGCCGCCGATTTGCTGAACGAATGGACGCTGATCTCCAGCTTCGCCTTCAGGTCACCGTCCCCGAGCATTTTCACCGGCTTGGACTTGCTCGACACAACTCCGAGCCGGTACAGGATCTCAGGCGTGACCTTTCCGTCGGAAAGCTTGCCGTCGACGGCGAGTTTTTCGAGCGTGCCGACATTGACGACCTGATACACAGTTTTGAACGGGCTGTGGAATCCGCGCTTCGGTACCCTGCGGATCAACGGCATCTGGCCGCCTTCAAACCAAGGGCGGTAATGCGTTCCAGAACGCGCTCCTTCCCCCTTGTGTCCGCGGGTCGCTGTGCCACCGTGACCCGACCCCTGACCACGTCCGATACGTTTCACGCGCTTCCGGGATCCGGGCGCGTACTTGAGCTGTCCTAATGAAATCGTTGCCATAATTCCTATTTCACCTCTTCCACTCTGACAAGGTGTTTGACCCTTTCGATCATCCCGCGGATCTGCGGAGAGTCGTTCTTGACGACGGAATAATTCGGACGTCCGAGCCCCAGCGCTTCGATGGTGCGCTTATGCGCTTTGAGCGAGTGAATCTGACTGATCACCTGGGTTATCTTGATCTTCTTTGCCATAAGAGTCTCTAGTTCGCTGAAGCTGATTGTTGAACGCCGAATAACTCCTGGAGCGACATACTGCGCCGTTGCGCGACCGTCTGCGCGTCGGAGAGACTCAGCAGTGCGTTCAGCGTGGCCTTGACGACGTTATGAGGATTTGACGAGCCGATCGATTTTGTCAAAACGTCTTTAACGCCTGCCGATTCCAGGACAGCCCTCACGCCGCCGCCCGCGATGAGGCCGGTACCGGGAGATGCCGGTTTCAGCAAGACCTTCGACGCCCCGAATTTCGAATACACGGGATGCGGGATGGTTCCCTTCACCAGTCTTACCTTGACCACGTTCTTCTTGGCATCATCGACGCCTTTCGAAATGGCATCCTGAACTTCATTCGCCTTTCCGAGACCGATGCCGACGTGCCCGTTCCCGTCGCCAACGACGACGATCGCGCTGAAGCTGAAGCGGCGACCGCCTTTGACGACCTTTGCGACCCGGTTGATGTGGACCAGGCGGTCCTTCAGGTCTAATTCCCCTGCTTTAATACGTGCCAATGTCTCTGCTCCAAGTTAATTGTGTATACTCAATGCTGCCGGGGGAGGATTCGAACCTCCACTGACGGCTCCAAAGGCCGCTGTCCTGCCATTAGACGACCCGGCACTATCACTCCGGTACCGCCAACGCGCGCGCGGACAGCTAGAATTTCAGCCCGGCCTCGCGTGCACCGTCAGCGAGAGATTTGACGATTCCGTGATACAAGTATCCGTTCCGGTCAAAAACTACATGCTGTATCTTCTGTCCAAGCGCTTTCTGTGCGACCGATTTCCCGACGCGCTTTGCGACTTCTTTCTTGCTCTTCACCGATTTCAGCTCGTCGCGGAGGTCCTTCGAGAGGGACGATGAGGCCGCCAGGACTTTTGAACTTGCATCGTCGACGACCTGTGCGTACAGGTGATGCAGACTGCGATAGATCGTCAGGCGCGGACGTTCCGCGGTGCCCCTGATTTTCTTTGCGATTCTTGTCTTGATGTGCGCACGGCGCAGCGATCTTGATTTTTTGATCATGTTAACCTGCCTTTGCCCCGGCTGTTGCTGCCGCTTTGCCCGCCTTGCGCCGGATATATTCTCCCTCGTACTTGACGCCTTTCCCCTTGTACGGCTCGGGAGGTCGGAACGACCGCAGCTTGGCGGCAACCTGTCCAACCAACTGCCGGTCGATCCCCGAAACGACAATGTTCGTCGGTTGAGGGACTTCG
>DATJQB010000028.1:0-15310 GCA_035506075.1 Bacteroidota bacterium
ATCACGAGGAAGTCTCGGCATCGCCATCAGCGAGGCGGTTGAAGATGCCGCCACACACGACGACACGAACTATTCTCTCGGCAGCGTGCTGAACCATGTCCTGCTTCATCAAACGGTCATTGGTCTCGAATCCATCAAACAGATGGAACTTGCCGGAGCGTTTCCTGATGTCGTCATTGCATGTGTCGGCGGTGGGTCAAACTTCGGCGGACTCGCGCTGCCATTTGCGAGGGAAAAGATCGGCGGCAAGAAGGTGCGCATCGTTGCCGTTGAACCGGCTTCGTGTCCGTCTTTGACAAGGGGAGAGTTCCGCTACGATTTCGGCGACACAGCCGGAATGACACCCCTCTTGCAGATGTATACACTGGGTCACGAGTTCATGCCTCCAGCTCTTCATGCAGGGGGCTTGCGCTACCATGGCATGGCACCAATCGTCAGTCGATTGTACAAGGACAAGTTCATCGAAGCCCAGGCGTACGAGCAGCAGGAAGTATTTTCAGCAGCAGTGTTGTTTGCCCGCACGGAAGGGATTATCCCGGCACCGGAATCATCTCACGCCATTCAGTCTGTGATCGTCGAGGCACAGCGCGCGAAGGTGGAGGGGACGAAGAAGACGATCCTGTTCAATCTCAGCGGGCACGGACACTTCGACATGGGTTCGTACGACGCGTATTTTGCGGGGAAGCTCAACGGTACGGACTAAGGCATTCCGCCTCTCTTGCACCGCCGTTCGAAACACGAACGCCCGATCTCATCGAACGCTCATGAGGTCGGGCGATTGTGCATGACACATGCGCACGTCGCTTATTGCTGCTGTGGAGGCGCGAACTCAATCGACACGATTTGATCGACTGCGAATTCCTGCACCTTCCCATCGACATTCATCTGGACGGTGCTTTGCGTCCCGCCGAGATACGTCCCCTCCACAACGCTGCCATTTGCAAGGTTGAGTCTGTCGAGATCCTGCGGTGGAGTCACTCCGGGCGGCGGCTCGACAACAACGTACTCGCGCAGCCTCGGATCAAACCTGTAATACGTTCCGTAGAAGGAGAAGAATGTCCCTCCGCCGATCTGCAGTGTGATGTATCCCGGAGGGAGCACCCGCACGCGTGCACCGATAGGACCGCGGGTGAGGATGTACCCGTGAGGGCCCGACCTGTAGAACATTCCCCTCGCATAGAAATATTCCCGTCCGCCGACGATTACCCGCGCGTGTTCAGAAGGAAGGTTAACCACCACCGGTGCCCGGCTCCGCGTCCTCCCCTCGGATCCCCTGCGCTGAGCGAACGCCTCCTGTGTTCCTGCCGAGAGAATCAGCAGACACACCAAAGCAACGATTGATCCTGCAATGGCCTTGTTGTTCATTCCTCAAACTCCTTTCGTTATCATGTCGGTTCAAATAGAGAATTGCTCTTCTCATGGTTTGACAAGTCACAGAGAGAGAAGGTTTAGTTGTGTTCCTTGGCCTTCCAAAAAGGACTGTGCTCATCTCCCGGGATTCACACGGCCGGGATCGGCCCGCGGTCATTTGTCAACTGGTTGAATTGAACTTACGAATTCTTTACTTTGACTTCACAGTTCATCACTCATCGACCGTCGGAGACCGGATTATGCGGCTTGCGCGCTTCGTTTGCTATTTTTTCCTCCTCCCCTTCGTCATCACAAACGCACCGGCTCAATCGGGCAACACGGCGACACGCGGGTGGCTGACCGTCGATACGATCATGCGCGATCCCGCCTGGATGGGTACCTCACCAGGCAGGCCGTTCTGGTCCGAGGACGGCAAATTGCTCTATTTTGAATGGCGCCAACAAGGTGATCTCGGCGATTCTTTGTACGTCGTCAGTGCGGCTGGCGGAGTTCCTCGAAAAGTGAACATTGAGGAACAGCGGCAATTGCCCGGACGGTTCGGGGTATACAACAGGGAAAGAACAAAGAAGCTCTACGCAAAGAGTATGGACATCTTTATGCTCGACATTGCGGGCATGAAAGAAGTCCAGCTCACGAGCACGACGACTCCCGAATCGAACCCCCGGTTTACGTTCGATGAAAAGAAAATCACCTTCGAGCGCGGCGGCAACCTGTTCCTGCGCGATCTGAAGACTGCAGCCGAGATTCAGATCACGAATCTTCAGCCGGGTGGACCGTCCCGGGAAGCCCGGAAGACCGACCTTCAGCGATATCTCGAACGGGAAGAACTGCAGCTCTTCAACGTTCTCCGCGAACGAAAGGCCGAACGCGAAGCATCAAAGAAACTCCAGGATGCCCTCGAACTGAAACGACCGAGGCCGTTCATCATCGAAAACAAGACCGCCTCATCCTTTGTGCTCTCGCCGGATGAACGATACGTGACGTTCGTTCTCACTCAATCGCCTTCCGATACGAAACGAACAATTGTACCGAACTATGTCACCGAGAGCGGGTTCACGGAGGAGATCCCCGGGCGAACGAAAGTCGGCGAACCGCTCTCCTCGAGCGAGTTCTGCCTGTACAACATAGCGCTCGACTCGGTCTTCCAGGTCCGGGTCGATGATCTGCCGGGGATCATGAGCAGGAAAGCGCCGGGCGACACGACTCGCGGAAAGTCCAAGCCAAGGCCCGTCTCCTTCAGCGCTCCATACTGGTCCGACGACGGCACACACGCATTCGTCCAGCTCTTTTCACAGGACAATAAGGATCGATGGATCGCGATGCTCGATGTTGAAAAAGCGAAATTCACCACCGTTCTCGAGCATCAGCATGATGATGCGTGGCTCGGCGGACCGGGAATCCGCGGATTCGGCTTCTCCCCAACTGTCGGATGGCTCCCCGACAACAAGCACATCTATTTCCAGTCCGAAGAAGACGGCTGGTCTCATCTCTACACCGTGTCAATCGACGGAACGACGAAAGTCCAGCTGACGAAGGGAACGTTCGAAATCTACTCGCCCCGTATCTCCCGGGACAAGAAGCGGTGGTACTTCACTTCCAATGAAGTCCATTTCGGCGAGCATCACTTTTATTCCATGCCCCTGGGCGGCGGAGAGCGAACGCGCATCACATCGATGGAAGGGGGCAACGAAGTTACCCTTTCGCCTGACGAAACTCGGATCGCTCTGCTGTATTCGTACAGCAACAGGATGCCCGAGTTGTATGTGATGAACAACAAGCCCGGGGCAAAAGCGGTCCAGATCACCAACTCTGCCTCGTCGGAATTCAAAGCGTACGCGTGGCGCGCCCCGGATGTCGTGACGTTCAAGGCGCGTGACGGAGCAGACGTTCCCGCGCGCGTCTACATCCCGGATCATCCCAACGGCGGAGCAGTGCTGTTTGTTCATGGAGCCGGCTATCTTCAGAACGCACACAAGTGGTGGAGTGAGTACTTCCATGAATACATGTTCAACAACCTGCTCTGCGACAAGGGATACACGGTCCTCGATATCGATTACCGAGCAAGTGCCGGTCTCGGCAAAAACTGGCGGACGGCCATCTATCGGACCATGGGAGGGAAGGATCTTGATGACAACGTCGACGGCGCCAGGTGGCTCGTTCAGAAGTACGGCATTGATCCAAAACGGATCGGACTCTACGGCGGCTCCTATGGAGGATTCATCACGTTGATGGCAATGTTTACGGCGTCCGATGTCTTTGCGGCCGGGGCAGCATTGCGGCCTGTGACGGATTGGGCGCACTATAACCACGGCTATACTTCGGCGATTTTGAACATCCCGCAGGACGACACGCTCGCGTATCAACGAAGCTCACCGATTTACTTCGCCTCCGGCTTGAAAGGTGCGCTTCTTATCTGCCATGGCATGGTTGATGAAAATGTCCATTTTCAGGATGCCGTCAGACTTGTCCAGCGACTGATTGAATTGAAGAAGGAAAACTGGGAGCTTGCCGTGTTCCCCGTTGAAGATCACGGCTTCAGAGAACCTTCCAGTTGGACGGACGAATACAAGAGGATTCTGAAACTGTTCGAGAACAACCTGAGCCCAAAGTGAACACATGGGCGGGGATTGACTTGGGGCCCGACATGGCCAGCAGGCGGATTCAAGAGACCGGGACGCACATCCTGCTCTTTCACCGTCAAAGAACGTACAGGCATTCCATCAATTGACACTCACCGCACGCGCACGTCACCGGAGAGAATGAAGGCAGATATCATGAAAACAAAAAAATCCTCATCACCAACACTCTCGCTCGCAACGCGGGCAATCCACGGCAACAAGATGTATGCATACAAGGGCCCGGTGTCGACTCCGATTTATCAGACATCGACATACAGGTTTGAGACCTCGGAAGATGCTGTTCGGTATGCGAAGGGGGACCCTACGGTGTACGTCTACTCGCGATACCACAATCCTACTGTGCATGACGTTGAAGAAAAACTGGCGTTGATAGAAGGTGGAGAATCCGCGGCGCTGTTTGCCTCCGGCATGGCGGCAATCACCACGGCGATCCTCGCGATCACAAAACCCGGGGACGAGATCATCAGCACGCCGGCCCTCTACGGAGGTACCTACAGGTGGTTTCGCGACGAGCTGCCAAAGAGCGGCATCACCGTGCACTACGTACACCCTGATCGTCTTGAGGAAATCAAAAAGGTCGCATCACCCAAAACGACACTCGTATATCTTGAGACACCGACGAATCCGACGCTGGATCTTGTCGACATTGCGGAAGTTGTCAAACGGACACGGAACGCAGCGCGCAAGACCGGCCGGGAAATCCTGATCATGATCGACAACACGTTTGCTTCAATTCTCAATCAGGATCCGTTCCACTACGGCGTCGATGTCATCGTCGAGAGTGTTACGAAATATCTCGGGGGGCACAGCGACATTCTTGCGGGCGCCGTCATCGGAACGACGGAGTTTCTTAAGAAGGTCCGGACCCTCGCGAAATATCACGGCGGCTGTGCAGATCCGTTTGCCGCTTACCTCATTGCGCGGAGCCTGAAGACGTTCGAACTGCGCGTTCAGCGGCAGAATGAGAACGCGCTCGCCCTCGCAAGAGCTCTCGAGAAGAACAAGAACGTTCGCCGCGTCCTGTACCCGGGACTCCCCTCGTTTCCGAAGCACGCGCTTGCGAAAAAGCAGATGACGGGGTTCGGCGGAATGGTAACGATCGAAGTGAAACCCTCCAAGGGACGATCGCCGGTCGAAGCGGCAGCACGCGTGTGCGACAACCTGAAGATAGCCGTCAACGCGATGTCGCTCGGCGGCGTTGAGACGCTCGTCAGCATACCTGTGTACTCCTCGCACGTCTTCTTGTCGGACACGGAACTGGGCCAGCATGGCGTGACTGCGGGAATGATCAGGATTTCAGTTGGTGTGGAGGGAATCGAAGATTTAATCGGGGACTTCGACCAGGCTCTCGCACTGGCCTGATCAGCCGGTGGCAACGAAACGTGGGGGCGCTTGTCCTATTCGGACGCAACAAAAAAAGGGAGAGCATCGCTCTCCCTTTTGATTGTACCTGAATGCATGGTGTTCTACTGCACGCTCCCTCGCAACTGCGGATCTGTTGTCGGTTGTGGACTTCCGCCTTTGGGTTCAAGGGTGACAGAGAACCCTTCAATTCCTTTCGTGTCGTCGACCGGAAGCGGCAATGTTGTGAGCGTTCCGGGCTTTTCGGCTGTCACATCGAACACTCCGACGCTGTACGCCTTCTTCTCTTTGAGGATCCAAAACTGATATTGTTTCCCTTCCGGCTGTGTCGGCAGGTTGCCGGTCTGCAGAAGAGCCTGACGCTTCGCAGGATCCCACAGGACCTTTCCATACGATGCGGATCCCTGGACCGAAGCGACGAGCCGGGTCATTTCGAGCCGCGGAGCCTGCAGCACATCCGCCGTTTCCTGCAGATGTTTTAACTCTCCCTGCTGGTCCGAGAGTTTCTTTTCCTGAGAGCCCGTCGTGCCGATGAGCTGATTCACAAAAATAACGAGGGCGACAATGAGCACTGCGCCGAGGACAATGGAAACATAGAGGTACCACGGTCGATCAGGGGCAAGAGCCGGGGTGACAGGTTTTTCTCGCTGCGGCTGCTGGGGCCGTTGATCACCGCGACGCTGCGACTGCTCGGGTTTCTTTGAGCCAAGCCGTCCAAGAATTCTCTGACGCAGACCCGATGGTGGTGCTTCCTGGCGCAGAAGCAGCGGCAGCAACGCTGTTGCTTCGTACAGTCCCGCGAGCTCAGTCCGGCATTGTTCACAGCCGGACGACAGGTGTGCTTCAAATTGTTTCCGGTTTCCCGGATTCAATCTGCCGAACACGTAGGGGATGCACAGTTCCAGCTGCGCGTGGCGTTCTTCAGTCTTCACGCTCATTTCTCCTCCGGCGCAGCAACCTGGCGCAGTTTCTGAATCCCGCGACGCATCTTCGCTTTGATCGTGCCGAGCGGTATCCGCAGCATCCTGGCGAGATCCGACTGACTCTGGCCTTCGTAGTAACTCAACTCGAGCAGACGGAGTTCGAGCTTCGAGAGTGACTTCAGCGAATTGCGGACTTCTTCGGTGATCCCCTTGAGTGTAATAATCGTCTCCGGTTGGGCGGTCGACTGTTCACCGTCTGATGCGCTACGCGAGCGTGGGGCATCACCGTCGCCTTCTTTTCGTTTCTGGGCGGAAGAGCGCATACGTTCCATCGCCTTCGCTCTTGTGACGCCTGTCAGCCAGGCATACACCGAACCGTGGTGTGCGCCGTAACTGCCCGCATGTTCCCATGCATGGAGAAATACTTCCTGGAGCAGATCCTCTGTCGCCTCGTGGGAACCTGTCATCCGAAGGCCGAACGGGAAGAGCACCGGCGCGTACCGGTCATAGAGCGCGGACAGGGCGCGCTGATCGGTTCGCTGGATCCGTTTCAAAAGATCCGCATCTTCGCGGTCGAACTGCTGACGCTGAGTCGATACACTTTGCTGCACAACAATCCCCTTCTGCTATAATGTGAAGAAGCCCTCGGGCTTCATAAACTTGATGAATCTAAGGAGAACCGTCAGGAAAAGCAACCAAAGGCAGGCGGACGGATGGATTCACGATGCTGCTACGCTGCCGGTTTGGGAGCTTCGCGTTCCCGATCAATCGAGTGCTGGCTGAAAATCTCCTCGATCGATCCCACGAGTTCTGACTTCACCGAGAGTGTCGTAAAATGCAGCACCGGGACATTGGTGTGTTTGTGCAGAACAAGCATGGTTGACGTGGCCGTCTCTTTCTCCCACCCATAGCTCCTGATTGCTTCCCACCGGCAAAAGCCTGTCCCAAAGAACACGCCGTGATCCACGAGCCGCCGGCGGCCGAATGCCTGGATCAGAACCGCATACGCGACGGCAAGTCCCAGCACCTGGAGAGAAATGTCACGGAACGCCCAGTGCGGCGCCCTGACGATCCCTGCGATATCCATGACTGCAATCCACACGAGGCCGATCCCCGCAAAGAGATTGATCATCATATCCTGAATGGGCATTCTGCCAAGATCGATCAACACCGTCCCGCCGCGGCCGCGCGCACGGATCAGCCGTACTGTGCGTTCGAGGATGATGAGAAGACCGATCGCACCAAGAATCTCCCTCGGGAATTTGTTCCACCAGCTGAATATCTCATCGAGCATCAGCGCGGTGATGAGGAAAAACAAGAACCCCCCGACTACCGTCGAGAGTTGTCGGGATGACGCCCGAAGCCTGGTCTGCTTTGAAAGTCCTCCCCAAAGAAGACCCGCAGCGAGCACGTAACCGGCAATCCACGTCAACGTCATGTTCGAAGCTCCTTGTGGCGAGAGGACGTGATCAGAAGTGACCGACGATGAAGCAAGACGCACATGCCCGGGCGCAATCCTGACCATCGTTATCGGGAAGCATCCGGATCGTTATGATTTGGAAGTTCGGGATTGACAAACAACAACTTCTCGCGCTCGATTGTCACGGTGCCTGCCGGTGCGCCGCGAGGCTTGCGGACATATTTCTTTTCTGTCATGGCGACCGGGACGTTCCTGGCGGTTTTCATCTTGCTGTAAAATGCAGCGATGCCTGCCGCCTCCTCAAGCGCCTTCCTGCTCGGCTCTCCCTTCCCCGTGCCAATCCTGAGAACAACGTGCGATCCGCTCGAACCCCTCGTGTGAAACCAGAGATCATTCGGGCGGGCGTGTTTCATCGTCAGCAAATCGTTGTTCTCGCTGTTCTTTCCCACCCACACCTGGAATCCGCCGGTGACCGTGAAAACCCTGAACGGAATTTCTTCCTGCCGTCCTTTTCCTACGCCGGGCAATCCTTTGTATCCGAGATTCTTCAGCTGCCCGGCCGAAGCCGTCATGAATTCAGAAAATTGTTCGTACGTCTGAAGGTCGGACGCGCGGTCATAGAGCTGCCTGAGATTCACCCAGCGTTCGCGGACTTCCTCCTGATGATCGAGTTTTTCTTCCGCTCCGGCCCGGGCCTTCTTCGCTTTGTCAAAATAGTACTCGGCGTTCTGTGCGGGGCGCAGTTTCTGATCGAGACGGATGACAATCTTCGGTCTGTCGGGGCTGTAGACGTCTTCGAGTTCGACTTCCCGCATCCCTTTTTCAAGAGAAGGCAAGTGCGTCATCAGAAGTTTCCCGAACCGTTCGTACTGCATTGCGCGCTGTAATGCTTCCGTTTCCTGTTCCATCTTCTGCAGGGTTCGTTCCGCTTTCTCTATTCCCTGCTGTAAAAAGTGAAGAAGCGCGTCTTTTCCCTCGAACATCGATTTTTGTTTCCGATTTGTGCCGACAAAAATCCGGATCGCATCATGGACAGAATCAAAGTACTCCGCCTGAGCGCCTGCCAGGTGTTCCAACGGAATAATGGAAAATGTGGATGGAAGGGCGTTTTGATTGTAGATGCGGGCCCGGGGCGATGTCTCCAATTCGTTCAGCATCGCGTTGCACGAAGCAAAAAGCCGATCAATATCCTGTTCGCCGAGTTCGGCAACGAGTGTATGCTCGCTGATGTGTGCGCGAGAGCAGGCTTCCCGAAGAAGAATTGTGGTAAAAAATGGAAGAAGTTTCTTGACGGCAGCCGGAACAAGAATGGTTCCGATTTGCCGGAGTCGGGAACGGAAATCCTCCAACGTCCACTGCACACTCCGATCCTGAATTCGCGGAGGTTCGAGAACCGTCCCCTTCAATTCTCTCGAATTCAGAAATGAATCGACAACTTCCCCCGATGCGTCTGCCAGGAGAACATTCGATTTCGAGCCGAACAGCCGGATCGACAACACAACTTCGCCGCTGCAATGGATGGTTATTTCGCGGTCTGCCGGCTGCAGCCGTACTTCGCGGACGCGTCTCCCCCACGCCAATCGCAAGACGTCAATTGAGTTCTTCTTCGCGCGATTGACCTGACTGCGAAGAAAGAGGTAATTGAGTGACGGCTCGCAGGAAACGGTCAGACAGCACTCGCCTGAATCTGTCCGCAGGGAGATGAGGAGCTCATTCCTGGACTGACAAAATGCCTCAAGGATCTCCGCACCGCGCAGGGTCGAGTTCAGATCGATCGCAACCGACCGCAATGTATAATAGTTACTGACCATATGTTGTCCACACTTCAAGAAAAGGTTGAGAAAATTCGTTCCAAAATCAATTTCGATGGAATTGCATGTGGATAACTGTGTGGATAGCTTGTTCCGAACTTTTTCTTGCCCGCCCTCCAAAATTTCCGTAAATTTGTTGAAATAGACATCACACGCGCCCGGACGGTTCGATCAGGCTCCGACGAGTCGCGATTGCAGACAAGTGTTCACCTTCGGAATCGACAATTGATTGCCAGCATGACAGGGTATGGCCGGGGCGAAGTTGCCCGGCAGGGAGTTACTGCTTCAGTGGAGGTCCGCGGCGTGAACAGCCGCTACCTCGACGTCACGACGAGACTTCCCCGTTTGCTCTCCCAGCGGGAAAAAGATATCAAGGAGATCGTCCGTTCAGCCGTCAACCGCGGGAGCCTGGTGATCTCTGTCTCAGTCGAAGAAGAGACAGACGGGACGGCACCGGTCACTGTCAACAAGGCGGCAGCAAAAGCGTATATCAAGCTCCTCAACGATCTCCGGAAAGCTGCCAAGATCCGGGAAACAGTCCGCCTGGAACACCTGTTGAAGTTCTCCGAAGTCTTCGAGGTCGCGAAGGAAGAACAATCCGATGAGCGCCAGTGGAACGTCGTGGAAGAAGCGCTGCGGGTTGCGTTGGACGGGTTCAACACAATGCGCAGGAACGAGGGGGGTGAGCTTGCAAAAGACCTTCAGCGGCGTATCCTGTGGCTTGGTGAAACCGTCGACAAGATCGAGCAGGTATCCAAACAGAGGATACCGGAAGAGCGGAAGCGCCTCCAGGAACGAATCGCACAGCTTCTCGATGACAAGTCGGTGATCGACCAGAACCGATTGGAGCTCGAAATTGCGCTCCTTGCGGACAAGCTCGATGTGACAGAGGAGTGTGTCCGGTTCCGGAGCCATACAAAATTTTTCGTTGATACGATCGCGAACGGCGATTCGGCGGGCAGGAAATTGAATTTCCTCGTCCAGGAAATCAACCGGGAAGCCAACACGATAGGCTCAAAGACCAATGACTCGGCAATCGCGCACCTGGTCGTGCAGATGAAGGAAGAAGTGGAGAAGATCCGCGAACAGCTGCAGAACCTTGAGTGACGCGCAGAACAACTGTTGATCAATTCGCTGAACGGGATGTATCTGGATTCCCGTTTACAGGTCACCCACGAACCATTTCCGATGTTTGATGTCCAGGGGTAAGCTTATTGTCGTTTCCGCACCGAGCGGGGCCGGCAAGACGACCATCGTGAAGGCAATGCTGGCGAAGTATCCTTCGATGTTGTTTTCTGTTTCGGGAACGACGCGACCGAAGCGGGACATCGAGGTCGATGGAAAAGACTATTTCTTTCTCGAACGCAGAGAGTTCGAGCGGCGGATAGCGGCCGGCGAGCTCGTCGAGTGGGAAGAGATTTACGGCAACCTGTATGGTACGCTCAAGGCAGAAGTCGACAAGGCTCTTGCGGTCGGCAAGACGATGTTGTTCGACATCGATGTCAAAGGCGGGTTGTCGATCAAGCGGATGTACGGTGATGATTCGCTCATCATTTTCATAAGGCCTCCAAGCCTTGACGTGCTCCGGGAGCGTTTGTTGAACAGGAAGACGGAAGATGCTGCCACGTTCAAGCGGCGAATGGATCGTGTCGAAATGGAGCTTGGCCTGGCACCACAGTTCGATTATCAGGTTGTCAACGACGATCTTCAGAAGGCCATCGATGAAGTCGATGCGATCATCGTCAGCCACACATCGGATGCACAACGAGTTTGAGGTACCATCATTTCATTCATCATAAGGAGTACTACCTTTGCCAGTCAAACCAGTAGAGATCGAAGAGTTCTCCCAGGCAGCGACGGACGTCTATGAGGCAATTGTCATTGCTTCAAAGCGTGCACGGCAAATCCACCAGGACATCAAGGTCGAGCTCAACCAGCGGATTGAAACGCTGAACCAGCTGACGAACACGCCTGAGACTGAAGACGAGACGGACATTACGGCAAATCCCGATCAGCTCAAGATCAGCCTCGAGTTCGAGAAACGTCCGAAACCGACCGACACTGCAACGCAGGAAGTGATTGCGAGAAAAGTGAAGCATCGGTACAAAGTTGTCGAGCAGCCGGAAGTAAAACCGGAAGAACCAGAACCTGAAGTCTGAGGCCGCCGGTGCTTCGCGGTAAGCACATACTGGTCGGTGTTACGGGAGGCATTGCCGCGTACAAGGTCTGTTACCTCGTGCGCGATCTCCGCAAAGCCGGTGCCGAAGTGAAAGTGGTGATGACAGAAGCCGCAGCGAAGTTTGTCACACCTCTCACGTTTTCCGCCCTCGCGGGGAACGATGTCCTCGGCGACCTGTGGACACATCACCAGTCGACCGGCTCGGATATCGGCACGCAGCACATTGCTATCGCCAATTGGGCCGATGCGTACGTCATTGCTCCTGCCTCCGCCAACACAATCGCCAAGCTCACGTACGGCCTTTCCGATAATCTTCTGACGATCGTTGCTTTGGCGAGCCGCGCCCCCATCCTGCTTGCACCCACGATGGACGCCGACATGTACCTGAACGCCGTAACACAGGCGAATATTTCCAAACTCCAGGAGCGCGGATTCGTGATTGTCCCTCCTGACGAGGGAGAGCTTGCGAGCGGGCTCAAAGGACCCGGGCGGCTGCCGGAAATCCAGGTCATTGTTTCCACACTTGAACGCGTTCTCAATTCGTCCGCCAGGGACCTGGAGGGCAGGAAAATTCTTGTCACCGCCGGACCAACCTACGAGGCCATCGACCCGGTCCGATTCATTGGCAACAGGTCTTCGGGCAAAATGGGATTCGCCCTTGCAAACGCCGCGGCGATGCGCGGAGCCGATGTAACGCTTATCTCCGGTCCCGTTCAGCTTGAAACGCCCCGCAATGTGAAACGCATCAGCGTTGAGTCTGCAGCAGCGATGCACGATGCGGTACAGTCCAACCTCAGCGGGACCGACGCAGTCATCATGGCGGCCGCAGTTGCCGACTACACACCTCAATCGCCGACACGGCGCAAAATCAAGAAGGACTCCGGATCGAAAACTCTTTCTCTGACGCTGAAAGGAACCGTGGATATTCTCTCGTCTCTCGGGCAGAAGAAAAAGAAAGGGACCGTTCTTGTCGGATTTGCGCTCGAAACGAACGATGAACTCCGGAACGCGAAGGAGAAACTCGTGAAGAAGAACCTGGACCTCATTGTGCTGAACTCGCTGAAGGACAAGGGGGCCGGATTTTCCGGTGACACGAACGTCGTGACGATCCTCGATCGGAAAGGGAATGCTGAGAAATTGCCGCTGATGTCCAAGTTCGATGTCGCAAATGAAATTCTGAACCGCCTGAAATCGCTTCTGTAATCCGCAACGGGATGTGGACCCACACCGCTAGGCTACCGTGAGCGGAAGTTGACCTCATCCATTTTTTTTGTCTGACCACTTCATCATCCATTGTATGCCAGAGAACAATTCTGAACTGATTCAGGTCCTGACGGACATTCAGCGCGCGCTTACCCAGGAAAAAGAACTGTTCGGCGACACGTTGCACACAGATCCGGTTTCCTCTCTCCCACCAACGGCAGGTGATGGAATGCCATCGCACAAAAAGACAATTCCACTCGTTGAAGGCCCCGACCTGTTCGGCACTGCGCCGGTCAAGCCGGTGCCGGCGGCAGCGCAGCCGGATTTTCCGGCCGAGCCATGGGTTGGAGCCGGCGACCTGAAGGATCTCCGGTCGCAAATCTGCGATTGCATGAAGTGCTCCCTTGGGAGCTCGCGCATCAAATTTGTTTTTGGCGTCGGCAATCCGGACGCAGATATCGTCTTCGTCGGCGAGGCTCCGGGAGCGGATGAAGATGCCCAGGGCGAACCCTTTGTCGGTCGCGCCGGGCAGCTTCTGAACAAGATTCTCGAAGCGATCCACTTCAAGCGGGAGGATGTCTACATCTGCAATATCCTGAAGTGCCGCCCCCCCAACAATCGCGATCCTCTTCCCGAGGAAGTAGATCAGTGCGAACCATATCTCTGGAAACAGCTGGAGCTTCTCAAGCCGAAGATTATTGTCTGCCTGGGCCGCATTGCCGGACAAACTCTGTTGCGAACGAGTGATTCACTCGGCACCCTGCGCGGAAAGGTGCACAACTACCGCGGCATCAAGCTCGTCGTAACCTACCACCCGGCTGCACTTCTCCGCAATCCGAATTGGAAGAAGCCAACATGGGAGGATGTTCAGTGGATCAGAAAGATGTACGACGACATGAAGGCGGAATAGATTATCAGCCGGCAGCAATCGGCCGATCCGCCATGAAGATGGCGGATTCTCATTCCAACAGCAGATTTAGCTTCGCTCGCTAAATCTGGTTGGAATGGAACGTGATTCGGCGTTCCGATGATGGTTCAGTACTCTCCGTCAACGAAAGACCAGGACCATGGACAAAGAACAACAGTTCATCGCAGGACTCACACAGGCGTGGCGCGACGAAATGCGGAGCGCCAAAAACTATCACGCCCTCGCAAAGAAGGAAACGAACCCGGACAAACGCTCCATCCTCATACGGATGGCAGAGGCGGAGGAGCGTCATGCCGAGCGTTGGCTCACACGACTCAAGGAACTTGGTGCCGATCCGGGGAGGTACACGGAGTCCGTCGTCGAGCGACTCCAGCGGTGGACGCTGTTGAAGAGCGATTCGGTCGCCGCTGCGCGAATGCTTGAAGCTGGGGAGAGCGAAGCAGACAAGCTGTACGAAGTCCTCATGGCAACTGCGAAAACGGAGAACGACCGCGCATCGCTCCTGGATGCGCAGCGAGAGGAACGGTCCCACACAAGAATGCTCGAGGAATTCGAGGGGCCTGCGGGTCAACCGCAGGGACGATTGGACACATTGCTCCGCCGCGAGACGTGGCACGTGCGGGCGGGTGGATGGATCGGTCAGGCTATCTATGGGGTCAACGATGGGCTTGGCGCTGCGTTCGGAGTTGTCAGCGGCGTCGCTGGAGCCACGCAAGCAAACGGAGAATTTGTTCTGTTGAGTGGGTTTGCGACGATGATCGCTTCGGCTCTCTCGATGGGCAGCGGGGCTTACCTCGCAATGAAATCAGAGCGGGAAGTATACGAAGCCGAGGTCAGCAGGGAAAAGCTCGAAATCGAGAACAATCCAAAAGAGGAGCTCGAAGAACTCGAGTTGTTCTATCAGCTCAAAGGATTCACCGAGGCAGAAGCAAAAACGATGGCCAAGAGGCTGTCCGAGAAGCCGGATCAGTTCCTGAAGACGCTTGTGCACGAAGAGCTGGGCCTTTCCGAGGAGACATTTCCAAACGAGTGGCGCTCGGCGATCAGCGCGTCGATCAGCACTGCGATCGGTGCCGCGGTGCCGGTTCTCCCCTTTCTCTTCACGTCAGGGATGACAGCGTTGATTATTTCTCTTGTTGTGAGCACGATTGCTCATTTTCTTGTCGGGGCATCGAAGGTTCTCGTCACCGGGCGCTCATGGGCCCGAAGCGGCATCGAGATGACGCTCGTCGGCCTGGGTGAAGCAGCGATCACGTACGCTCTCGGTCTGCTCATCGCTCCGACGATCCGATAGCTCGGGGCTCGGGGAGAAGAAGGAGTGCGATGGCTGGAACAGCAAAGACATCTCTGCGTTTCACAGCGGTTCTTGAAAAGTCCACCAACAAGCTGTGGGGCTCTCACCTCCGCGTACCTGCAGCAATAGCGCAGAAGCTTCTTGCCGGCGGGTCGCGGCGAGTTCTCAGGACTCTCAACA
>DATJQB010000029.1:0-2581 GCA_035506075.1 Bacteroidota bacterium
TTTTCGTAATATCTGATATTCGCTCCCGTTCTTAATCTCACCTTGCTGTAAATCACCAAGAGGGACTCACACATGACACATCTCGATCGCAGGACTTTCTTGAGAAACTCGCTCATTGGAGCCTCAGGCGCAATTCTTGCAGCCCCCGCGCTTGCACACGCGGCCACGCAGCAACAGGCTGACACCGCGCCAAAGAAGTTGATCCGGCGCAAGCTCGGGAAGTCGGGAATCGCCCTGCCTATCGTTAGCATGGGTGTCATGCGTGCTGACAATCCGGCTCTTGTGAAGGCAGCGCTGAAAGGCGGTGTCGTGCACCTGGACACTGCTCATGGCTACCAGCATGGCAAGAACGAAGAAATGCTCGGTGAGTTGCTCAAGGACTATCCCCGCGATTCGTTCGTCATCTCGACAAAGGTCCCGCCAGGGTCCCACGAAGAAATGAAGGCAAACGTGGACCTGAGCCTGCAACGGCTCAAGATGAAACAGGTCGACATCCTGTATCTGCACGGGCCAGAGTCAAAGAGCCCCGTGCTCGACCCCGGATACCTGGAGCTGATGAAAGGCTTCAAGGCCTCCGGCAGGACAAAGCTTATTGGCGTGTCAGTGCACAGGAATGAACCCGAGGTGATCCAGGCTGCCATTGATTCGGGAATCTACGACGTGGTACTGACCTCGATCAATTTCAAACAAGACCATTATCCGGATGTCAAAGCTGCCATCGCCAAAGCTGCGAAAGCCGGGATCGGCATCGTTGCAATGAAGACCATGGCCGGGGGGTTTCTCGATAAAGAGCGGACGAAGCCCGTCAACTGCCTGGCGGCATTGAAGTGGGTCCTCCAGGACGAGAATGTCACAACCGCTATCCCCGGCGTCACGACCTTCGACATGCTGGCAGAGAACCTTCTCGCCAACGAAGACCTGTCGATGACGGAGAAAGAGAAGGCCGATCTTGCATACGCAGGTTCGGAATCAGGGCTCTATTGCCAGGGATGCGAGAAGTGCGTTGGAGCTTGCCCGAAAGGGCTTGCCATCCCCGACATGATGCGCGCGTACATGTATACCTACGGCTATAGAAGCCCCGCACTCGGGCGCGAGCTGCTTCAGAGCATCAAGAGCGATGCGGATCCCTGCCGCGACTGCGCCAGCTGCACAGTTGAGTGCAGTAAAGGCTTCAATGTCCGGGAAAAGATCGCTGACGTTTCCAGACTCCATAATGTCCCCGAGGATTTCCTTGCGTAAACTGCTCCTTTTGACCTTCATCGTGGCCGGGCTGAACATCACGCCCGGCCGCTCTTTTGAGAAGACCAACCCTTTTCCCCCTCTTCCGGGATGGACCCTGGCGGTTGATTCCATGGTCTATACACCGGACAATCTCTGGAACATCATCGACGGAGCCGCGGACGCGTTCCTCCTCTACGGGTTCATAGACCTTCACATCGGCGAGTATATGAATCCCGACAGCGTCGATGTGCGTGCAGAGCTGTATCGGCATTCGTCTGCTGCAAATGCTTTCGGGATGTATTCGCAGGAGCGAAAACCCGACTACAACTTCATTGACATCGGCACTGAGGGATACATTGAAGACGGTGTTCTGAATTTCCTCTGCGGCTCGTACTATGTGAAGCTCACCTCCCACACTACAGGAGAAAAAGGGATCGCCGCGCTTCGCTCAGTGGCCGCGCAGATGGTACTCGCGCTCCTCCAGGACAAAGGGTTCCCGCCGCAACTTGCCCTCCTCCCGGCCGAAGGAAAGGTGAAAAGAAGTGAATCCTATATCGCCGACAGTTACCTGGGCTACTCCTTCTTCCGCTCTGCCTGGGTGGCTCAGTACGACAGCGCCGGGAAAGTTCAGCTCTTCGTCATGCAATTCGAATCGGCTGAGGCCGCTCAACAGACGTTGAAGGCCTACGTGGAGAAGCTGAAGATCTCGAAGAATGTCCTGAAGGATGGAGCATATACTCTCGTCGACCAGAACAATGGGACGATCGGCATGCTCCTCAAAGGGAAGTATCTTTGCGGCGTGGTGAACTGCGAGGATGAGAAATCAAGAGATCGCTATCTTGACGATCTCGCAAAAAGTGCGACGCATTGAACAAGCAGGATCAGCAGAGTCTGTACCAATCAACAACCATTGAACAATGAGCCGGAAGCAATGCAATCCGTCAGACGGTTGTTCGATGGTTGTGGGTGAATGTTGGGTCAATAATCTACCCGGACTGTCCCCCACACGTTCATCAGATTCTGCTCGGTTCCCTGCTCCGGCCGCCGGATGGAGCGTGTGAACACCTTCAGATCCACGAAGTACTGCCGGATCGGTTCCCAGGATGCCATGAAGGTTGTGAACGTCCTGTTGACCCGATTCCCCTGAAGGAAGTAATTCACATGGGCAAGCAGATCCTCACCGTGGAGCAAGTCCGAGCCCGCATTATAGACAATCCTGCCAGTCACCGGATCAACGATGTTCTCCCCGGTTCTCTGGAATTGCACCTCCGCACTCAACGAAAGCCTGTTCACCGGTGAGTAATCCACACGTACGCGCCACTCATCTGAATTGGGCTGCAACTGTTCGCCGAGCGGCAGG
>DATJQB010000030.1:0-2372 GCA_035506075.1 Bacteroidota bacterium
ACAAGGCAACCCGAGTGTGCTGAGCGGTGACGGAGTAAGGCTTATGCGCACTCCTCAAACATTACGGGATCCGCAATCAGGCGATACGTATGGGATTGGATGGGCTCTGTACGAGTATGCCGGTCACGGGGTGATCGCGCACGCCGGAGGCCACTGGGGTTTTGGAGCGAAAGCCGAGGTCCTGCCCGATTTGAAGTTCGGAGTCGTCGTCATGACAAACTGCAATTATCCGCAGGGAGACCTGGGGCCCGACAAGGACCTGACAAGGATCATCATCGATGAGTTCCTTCCATTGCTCCAGAAGGCCAAAAACGAATCGCCTTTCGATCTGCGCTCTGTTCGTCTTCAGAAGTATTCCGGTCAGTTTAGCATTCCAGGCGGCTATGCACGCGCGGATGTCTACGTTCGAAACGATACCCTGCGGTTTCGCCTGGCAGAGAAACCGCAATTCGATGTTCCCCTTTTGCCCGTCGCGGTACACCAGTTCTGTTTTGCAGTAGACCTCGGAAGGCATCCCATGTTCACCTTTGGCGCCGACGATGCCGGCAACATTGTCAGCGTCGAGTTCTTGACCTACCGGTTCATAAAGAAGTGAGAAGGACAAACCCTACCAACCTTCAGGCGAGACAATCATGAGCACCTCGTATCCTGGCAAGAATCCGTATCTCATTCTCGGCGGTCTCTTCTCGATGACGTTTGCCGTGTTTCAGATCAGTGCCATTTTCTGGAATGATGAGCTTCTCAAATTCTTCGGTGGGCCGGTGACCATGCGGGCGGAGAGTCCTCTCGTATACATTCTGGCATGTGTGTTCATTGGAATCGTTGTTGCGCTCTTTGGACTCTACGCCTTCTCCGGTGCAGGGAAATTCCGCCGGTTGCCGTTCCTGCGCACGATGCTGATCATCTTCACGGTGCTCCTCATCCTTCGTGGAGGGAAACTCTACATCGATGTGAAACTCATGAACGCTCACCCGGGACAGAACTTGCTCCGATTTGCCGTGTTTTCTGTCATCGCTCTTTGTGCCGGACTTGTTCACCTTTTCGGTGTGATCCGACTGTTCCGACGTGGCCGCGGCATAGCCCGGACAGCCTAGGGATGGATCCCAGCGTCTCCACATCGGGAATTGATCACCGGAGCCTTCCATGACTCGCATGAAAGCAGTAAGCGCGGTTATCGTCCTCCTCGCTTTCAACCTCGCTGCGGCCCAGGAGTATATGAAGACGGAGGAATGGAATTTTGTTTCCGATGGGAGAACGCTCAATGGCCTTCTCGACAAACCCGTTGCACAGAAGCCTTCAGGGATTGTTCTGATCGTCCAGGGCTACGGGAAAAGCAATGTCGTGTCAGCCAATTGGTATTCCGAGTTGCGGTCCCGATTTGTTCAGTCCGGACTGGCTTGCTTTACGTGGGACAAACCCGGCTGTGGGAAAAGCGAAGGGACCTTTGACATCAACCAATCCGTGCAAAGCAGCGCCAGGGAGGTTCTGGCCGCAATCTCTGCGCTGAAAAGCCGGGCGGTTCCTGGAAGTGCCAATATCGGGCTCTGGGGAATAAGCCGCGCAGGCTGGATCTGCCCTCTCGTCATAGAAGAGTGCCCATCGATCGCGTTCTGGATTTCTGTGAGCGGCACGGATGACAAGGAGAATTTTGGCTACCTTCTTGAAACTAACCTCCGCATCGAGGGGAGGAGCGAAGAACAGACGAAGCTGCTCGTTGAAGAGTGGCGGCGGGGCAATGACATCTTTCGAAGGGGCGGTTCCTTTGAGGAATATCAACGCGCAACCGAAATCCTGCGAAGAGACACGTTCTGGTTGTCAATAAGCGGAGACCCGTACACGGAAGACGGGTATCAGCGGATTCAGAAGCAATTCATCGGCGAACATCACGAGTTCGATGAAGCGACGGGGTTGATGATCTATGTTCCTCATTTTCGAGAGACCTTGAACAAAATTCAGTGTCCCGTTCTTGCGATCTTTGGTGAGAAGGACGCAAATGTCGATTGGCGGAAAACTCTCCTTCTCTATAAGGAAACGATCGGCTCGCGGACTCCCGCAATACTGACGATCAAGTCCTTCCCGGACGGCAATCACAACATACAGAAATGCAGGACGGGGGGATTCCACGAACATCTGGACGGCTGGCATCCCTGTGATGGCTACTACGATACGATGTCGACGTGGCTGAAGAATCTGGTCTTCGTGCGATAGGGACAACCATGGCACTCGTGGTTCTTCTCAGAGGGGTCAACGTCGGCGGTCACAAGACCTTCCGGCCAACAGTTCTCGCCAGACACCTGAAGGATTTCGGCGCCGTGAACATCGGTGCTGCGGGGACGTACGTGATTCGCAAGCCGACGACACGGGGACCGCTC
>DATJQB010000031.1:0-7713 GCA_035506075.1 Bacteroidota bacterium
GGGAAGAGGTTGGCTCAGAAGCTCGAGGTCAAGGTCGGCGATCGAGTCCTTTTGATGTCGCTGGGAGGATCATCGGTCTCACTCTCCCAGACACGTGTCATGCAATTCGAGATCCGGGGGCTGTACGAAACGGGAATGGCCGAATATGACGAAACGTATATTTATATCAACCTGAGAAACGCCCAGCGCCTGTTCGCAGTTGGTCCCATGGTTTCGGGATTTGACATCCTCGTGCACGACCTGGATAGCCTCGAATCGCTCTCGCAGCGGTTGCCGGAGCGCCTTGGGTACCCGTATTACGCCAGGACGACCTATGAGATGAACAGGAACCTGTTCACATGGATTGAGCTTCAGAAGAAGCCGATTCCTATCATTATTGGGCTCATCATCATTGTGGCGACGGTCAACATCATCGGTACGCTCCTTATGATGGTCATGGAGAAAGGGAAGGAGATCGGTATCCTGCGGGCGTTGGGGACGAGCAGGAAGAAACTTACAGGTGTTTTCCTTGCTCAGGGAATGTTCATAGCAGTCGTCGGCGTGGTTCTTGGGGACATCATCGCCTTCGTCTTGTGCTGGATCGAGTTGCATTATCGGATAATCTCGTTGCCCTCCGGCATCTACTTTATGACCCACGTTCCGATTGAGCTGAACCCGCTTAATTTCTTGATGGTGAGCGTTTTGGCTCTTCTTATGTGCTTTCTTTCATCAATCATCCCATCGCGCCTTGCTGCACGACGGGATCCTATTCGCATGATCAGGTTTGGCTCGTGAGCGTCGAACGATCCATAGCACTGCGGTACCTCATCTCCAAACGGAAGCTCGGCCTGGTTACGCTGATCTCTATAATTTCCGTGGTTGGAGTAACGATAGGCGTTGCTGCGCTCGTTATCGTGCTCTCGGTGTTCAATGGATTCAGCGGGCTCGTGACTTCCATCCTTGTGAACTTCGATCCGCACATACGCGTCGAATCTCCTCATCAGGCTGAGGCGGTTGCATATGACTCGTTGATTCGAGCCTCTCGCTCGCGCGGCGATGTTCAAGGTGTTTCGAGCTTTGTTATTGGAAAGGCTGTTGTTGTATCCAGGAACCTCAACAGAGTTATCAACGTCAAAGGAATTGACCCGTCGACGATAGCGGCGGTCTCCGGCTTGAAAGACAAGTTGGTCCTCGGTTCGTTGGATCTCGTTGGTCCGAAGAGCAGCGGAATCGTTTTAGGAATGACGCTTGCTGACAGGCTCGGAGCGGTCGTGGGGGACACGGTCTCGGTGGTCAGCCTGGCGGGATCTGAAGTTGCCCTGCTGCAGCTTGGTCAGCCGCTCATCCGCAGGTTTCACGTGGTGGGGATCTACGAATCGAACAATAAAGACTACGATTCGTTCTACGCCTATGTCAATATTGTCGCTGCGCAATTGCTTTTTGGAATGGGGACCAAGGTGAATGGGGTGGAACTCCGTTTGCGATCAATCGATCAATCGGATGCGTTCAAGAAGCAGCTCGAGGCTCAGTTCGGGAATCAGTTCCGGATTCTTACGTGGTACGATCTTCATCGCGATTTGTACTCGGTGATGAAGATCGAGAGATGGATGGCGTATATCATTTTGTGCCTTATCATTGGGGTTGCTTCCTTCAACCTCCTCGGATCGCTCACAATGTCTGTCGTGGAGAAAACGCGAGACATTGGAATCCTCAAGGCAATGGGAGCCACTCGAAGCATGATCGTCAAGATTTTCATGTTTGAGGGAGTTCTCGTTGGAATTCTCGGAAGCATGCTCGGGCTCATCCTCGGACTTGTCGTCGTTTGGATGCAGGATCGTTTGCATCTTTTTCCCCTTGATCCGACTGTCTATATCATCCCCGCGATTCCGGTGGAGGTTCATCTTCTTGACCTCGTGATTGTCGCCGTGACCGCACTCGGTCTTTGTTCGCTTGCTGCATTGTATCCGGCACGGCGCGCAGCCAGCTTTGTCCCGGTGGAGGCTATCCGATGGGAATAATCGAACGAAAAATCCTTCTCAGAGCTGAAGCACTGTACAAGGAATATCCCATGGGGAAAGACCAGCAGCTTCATGTCATCAAGGGGCTCGACATGGAGGTGAGGGAAGGGGAGATGGCTGTTATTGTCGGTCCGTCCGGCTCGGGGAAAAGCACTCTTCTGCATCTTCTCGGTGGTCTCGACAGGCCGTCGTCGGGGAGGGTCGTCGTGGGTGATCGCGAACTCAGCGTGCTTTCGGACGAAGAGCTTGCTGGATTCAGGAATCAGACGCTCGGTTTCATTTTTCAATTTCACCATTTGCTTCCCGAGTTCACAGCGCTGGAGAATGTGGCGATGCCCGCGATGATCCGGGGGGACAAATTTGCGGAAGCTCAGGGAAAGGCAACGGAGCTTCTCGAGGAGGTTGGATTGGGTGAGCGGGCTGATCACAAGCCGAATGAACTCTCTGGCGGCGAGCAACAGAGGGTCGCAGTCGCCAGGGCTCTCATGAACGACCCCAAGCTCGTTCTGGCAGACGAGCCTTCGGGCAATCTCGACGAGGATAACAGCCAGAGGCTGCATCAGCTGCTGTCTGATTTGGCCCAGAAAAAGGGGCTGACATTTGTCATCGCCACGCACAATCTTGATCTGACGAAGCGCGCACATCGTGTTTTGCAGCTTGTTGACGGGCGCCTTGTCACGGGTCTCAGACCGCTGGGATGAGCGCAGGGAGTAAGGTCTTGACATTCACAAGAAATGATGTAACTTTGTTTTCGACCCAGGCGACGGTTACTCCCCTGACTGTCGTCATAAAACGGTCAAGCCCGGCGTACCCCCCAACGCTGGGCTTTTTATTGCTTCGGGTTCAAAGGAGAAGGACATGGCAAGAGTAGCGACGAAGGTTGCTGCAAAAAGGAAAGTGCCGTCGATGGCACTTCCATTCACAAAGAGGAACTATCAGATACTTGGTCTGGGACTGCTTATCATCGTACTTGGCTATGTGGCACTGAGTCAATCGCCGTGGGATGGGACGATGCCGCTCGTCGTGGCGCCGATACTTCTTGTTCTCGGCTATTGCGTCGTCATCCCGGTTGGGATCCTGTACCGACAGAAGGAAGAGCAAGTGCAGAATCCTGTCGAACAGACTCATGCATGACGAATCCGGGCCCGCAGTAAAGCATTGATGCACGCTGTGAGGTTTCAATTTGACGTCAGAGAGATTTGAAATTCCTCGTCTTGTTTTTTTGAGCATTTGTTCGTAGATTCACAATAGAAAGTTTTCCGAGACCTTGTTTCGCTTCCATTGGGCCTCGGCATGATGGTTGGGCGTGTAGCTCAGGGGTAGAGCATCTGCCTTTTAAGCAGAGGGTCGATGGTTCGAGACCATCCACGCTCACACTGGCAGATCAGAGATCGGAGATTAGCGCGCGGCGTTCGCCGGGAGTAGCACGTTTCACAGTGATGTTCGATATTTGATTTGCCATTGCCCGGATGGTGGAACTGGCAGACACACCGTCTTGAGGGGGCGGCGCTCGAAAGGGCATGCGAGTTCAAGTCTCGCTCCGGGCACTCCCATTGCGTGCAGTACTCTGAAATGCTGCAAGATTCAATCAAACACTTCTGAAAGGGGACGGAGAGATTCTTCGTCCCCTTTGTTGTCTGTTCCGGTTACGGCATGCCTTCGCAGACCAATCAACTCTCTGCCCGTCTGGAAATCATTGCACGCATGACGACGCTTTGCGCGGTCAGGCGCCGTCAAGAAGCGTTTCTCCTCATAAAGCACTTCCTGCGGAACAAGCGCTGTTCGCCCCGGTTCTTCAAGGAGCTGCTCATTCACCTCTCACTCTTCTTTGGCTATCCGCTGCTGCTCGAAGGGATGGAGCAGATCACGACTGTATCCCGAACCCCCCGCACACCCAGGCGTTGGAAAAGCCGATCGCAGGAAGGCAGGCATGTGTTCGGCCTGGTCTATGGCGAGCAGGCAGGAAAGGTTTTGGCGAAGCTGGAGGCGCTCGAGCCCGGGCTTTCGAAGCACATCGTGGAACATGCATACGGAACAATCATGGCAAGGCCTGGACTGACGCTTGCAGAGCGCGAAATCATCAACATTGTAGCTCTCTTTGTTGAAGGGTATGAACCTCAGTTGTTTTCACACATCAGGGGCGCGTTGCTTGTCGGCGTGAAACCATCTGTGATTCAGTCCGTTCTTTCACTGTCGGGCAGCATTGCATCGAGACGCTCCAAACGGGCAGAGGTGATTGTGAGACATGTCGCCGGGGGACTCAAGAAGAGTTTGTTTTGATTTTAGACTCAGAACTCGTACTTTTGTGCACGAGAATGCAGATCGGCGTTCATATCGTCGTGCAGGGATTTGTTCAGGGGGTAGGGTTTCGCTATTTTGTTCTCCAGCGTGCACGAGCCCTCGGGCTCACAGGCTGGGTCCGGAATCTCTACAGCGGGGATGTTGAGCTGGAAGCGGAAGGCGATCGCTCCCTGATCGAAGAACTTATCAAAGATCTCAAGGTTGGACCCCGGACTGCGCAGGTAAAGGACTTAACGATTGACTGGCAGGAATACAAAAACCGGTTCAAAGGCTTCGAAGTCCAATGATGTGTTGTGGGCCGTGCCGCGCTCAGGTATTGGTTACGACGTGCACGCGCTCGTACCTGGCCGAACGCTGATCCTGGGAGGAGTAAAGATCCCCTCAGCCGTAGGCTTGCTGGGCCACTCCGATGCCGACGTTCTCCTTCACGCATTCTGTGATGCACTCCTCGGCGCTGCCGCATTAGGAGACATTGGCAAGCATTTCCCCCCATCGAACCCGAAATACAAAGACATCTCAAGCCTGAAGTTGCTGCGACACGTAGGGAATCTTCTGAAGAAGAGCGGGTTTACGATTGTCCATCTCGATGCGACCGTTATCCTGCAGAGGCCGAAGATTCTCAGGTACTCTCCGGCGATGATTGACAGGATCGCCGCGACGCTCGGTGTGGATACCCGGAGTGTGTCGATCAAGGCAACAACCAACGAGGGTCTCGGGTTCACCGGCCGGGGCGAAGGTTGTGCTGCACTAGCGATCGCAACGATTGTCCCCCTCAGAACCCGAAAGTAGCCCGTGGAAGAACTCATACGCCGGTTGTCTGCTCTCAATCCCGCGTGGATGTACGTCACAGTCGCAGGATTCGCTTTTTTCGAAAACGTTTTTCCCCCGCTCCCCAGCGATGCGCTTGTGTTGTTCGTCGGTTCGCTCGTAGGCGTCGGCACGATCGACTTCAGTGTGGCCCTGATTGCAACCACCATCGGAAGCACGGCAGGTTTTGTTGTTATGTACAAGGTCGGGGATTGGTTCGGCCTCAAGATCCTCGAAAAAGGAAAACTACCGTTCATACCCGTGGATAAGGTCCACCGGGTGGAAGGGTGGTTCAGAAAGTATGGGTATTTCCTCATCGTGGTGAACCGTTTTCTCACGGGCACCCGAGCTGTCGTCTCGTTCTTTGCGGGAATGTCCGAGCTTCCTCTCACCGCAACAACAATTCTGTCCTTTGTCAGCGCTCTCATATGGAATTTTCTGCTTCTCTTTGCAGGGAAGGAATTAGGACAGAACTGGCAGGCGATTGGCTGGTATCTCGCGAGCTACAGCAGGGGCATTACGATTGTCCTGACGCTCATCGCGTTCTTCCTGATTGTGTGGTTCATGTACAAGAACCTGAAGCAGGAAAGCAACAGAAGTTCACAATAGCTTCCCTCGGGGAAGGAACCGCCTTTGGACGAAGTTCTCCTGAATGCCGATCGTTCGCTCTTTTACTTCTGCAACCAGGACCTCCGCAACTGGTTGTTCGATGCGATCCTTCCCTTTCTCACCGATCTCAATAGGAAGCCGCTGGCACTTGTCGTCGTCGGTCTCCTTTGGCTGCTCCTCCTCACGAAGGGGGGACGGCACGGGCGGATTGCCGCACTCCTCCTCATACCAACGATTGTACTGAGCGATCAGCTCAGCAGTTCAGTTCTGAAGTACATTATCGAGCGCGCACGTCCCTGCCATGAGCTTTCAAACGTCCATCTTCTTGTCGGATGCGGGAGTGGGTATTCATTCCCGTCATCGCATGCCGTCAACAATTTCGCAGGTGCATTGGTCCTCTCATATTTCCTACCTCGATGGACGTGGGCTTTCTTCACATTCGCGAGCGTTATCGCTTTCTCTCGAATTTATGTTGGCGTTCATTATCCCTCCGACGTACTCGGCGGGGCGGTGATTGGCTTGTTTATCGCGGGCATCGTTATCTTTGTGTTCAGATTTGCGGAGGAATGGTGGATTGGCAGGCGCCGCATCAAGGCGGCGGGTTCGAAATGACCGACTCCGGGAGAGAAACGGCAGCTATGCAAGGCAGGGGACACCGGATGATTCTCGCAGTGTCGTCGGGAGCGATGCTGGGCGCGGCGTTTCCTCCGTCGCCGGCTCATTCACTGGCGTACGTCGGTTTGATACCGCTGCTGCTCCTGCTGGAAACTCTCGATACCACCTGGTCGAAACTGCGTTATTCGTATCTCAGCTTGTTGATCCTCCATGTGATCACACTTTATTGGATTGGTGGATTCGTCGTCGGGAAAGATGTGTGGATGATGGTTGCAGGGGGCGCGGTGCTGATTGTGCATCCCCTCTTCTATAGTGTCGTCATCTTCCTTTACGTGCTTGTCCGAAACCGCATGGGGCTCGTGCCGGGACTCATCTTCCTTGTGTTGGGCTGGGTGGGATTTGAATACTCGCATTCTCTCACCGAGTTTTCGTTTCCGTGGATCACGCTGGGGAACAGCCAGGCGTACGACCTGCAGCGCATGCAGATCGCGGAATTCACTTCAAGCTACGGTCTCTCGTTTCTCATTCTTCTCTTCAATGCCGTCGGGTTTGTCCTGATTTCCAATCTCGCAGCTCGTCGGTGGCGCTATCGTTCCCGTCCTGCTCTGCTCGCCTGCTCGATGTTGTTGGTGATCTATTTCATCCCATGGCTCTACGGAAGTCTGAAAATGAGGAGCGTCGGTGAGATGAATGACGGGAGGAAGGTTTCGGTCGGGATTGTGCAGCCGAATATCGATCCGTGGGAAAAGTGGAATTCGGGGGGAGGAAATCCGTGGCCTTCCTACGAACGTCAACTTGAAGGCTACGTGCGGGAGTCGAAGACTCTGAGTGCCGCACATCCGGATCTCATTGTGTGGCCCGAGACGGCAATCCCGTTCCGGATTCTCCTGCCGGGCAACCAAATGTACTGGCGCTGGCTGCGGACGAGTCTTGATTCTGCCCGGGCGACAGTACTGACCGGATTGCCATTCACTGTTTTCTATGACAGTGCCTCGGCGCCGCCGTCTGCATCGTACGACAGGTTCCACCACACATTCTATGACGACTACAATTCAGCCGCCCTCCTCGTCCCCGGCGAACCGGTGGGAAGCGTGTACAAGAAGATCGTCCTCGTGCCGTTCGCAGAACGGATACCGTACGCGAACACCCTCAACTTTCTTATTGAGCCGCTCAAGTGGAATGTGGGTATCGGGATGTGGGGAAAAGGGAAGGACACTGTTCTGTTTTCGCTTCGGACACCGGAGAGCCGGGAGTTGAAGTTTGCTTCGATGATCTGTTATGAATCCGTTTATCCGAATTTTGTCCGCGAGTTTGTGCAACGCGGGGCATCATTCCTCGTCATCATAACAAACGACAGTTGGTGGGGCAACACGCCGGGGGCTTA
>DATJQB010000032.1:0-5831 GCA_035506075.1 Bacteroidota bacterium
GGTGAGGATCACGTCCGGTTGACGGTGCGGTAAGTGCTCCCGAGCAAGATCGATCACGGGAGAACGCATAACACTTCAGGTTCAGAACAATCTTCCTGAACAACGCATGGAAAATCAATGACGCAAGTGCGTCATTTCGGAAAGCGAGGCGATGAGGAACGAGTGGAGGGGGAGGTGAGCCGGTCGGTGAGGTGGGGAACCTGCTCTGGTTTTCAGCATCACACGAAACCTTGCTTGATCGCTTTGATCACGGCCTGGGATTTTGAATGGACATGGAGTTTCTCGTAGATGTGCCGGATATGATTCCTGACGGTCTGGACGCTGATGAAGAGGCGTGTAGAGATTTCATCGTTGCCGAGACCGTCGACGAGGAGCGACAGGATCTCGCGTTCGCGCGAGGTCAGTGGATCGTCGGGACTCTTCCTGGGTGCAAAGCGCTTGAAGAGGTCAAGCGTCATCTTTGCGATCATCGGAGTCATGGGCGAGCCCCCCGCGACAGCGTCTTCGATGGCCTGGAGCAGCCGCGCCGTGGGTGTCTTCTTGAGGATGTAGCCGTCGGCGCCTGCAACGATTGCGGGAAAGATGTGCTCCTCGTCTTCGAAGACTGTCAGGATGAGGATCCGCGTCCCGGGAAACCGCTTCTTCAGCCGTTCGATGGCATCGAGTCCGGACATTCCAGGAAGATTCAGATCAAGCAGCACGACGTCCGGCTTCGGCATTTCTGCGAGCGCTTCTTCCGCTGAACCGTATTCGCCGATACACCGGAATCCGTCGGTTGTCTGAAGGACAAACGAGATTCCCTTTCTGAATTCCGGGTGATCTTCTATTGTAACAACTGTAATGGACATCGTCCGTGGATCCTTTGTAGAGCCAATCTATGGAAACCTTGCGCTAACGCAATGACACAATCACGTCATTTTAGTTTCAATGAGAGCATGACTGCAGTCCCCGCTCCTTTTCGCGATTTGATGCGCAGCCGTGCCCCGATCTCCTCCGCCCGCGTTTTCATGTTTTTCAAGCCATGCCCGTGGAGGAGGTTTGCTGAATCACGTCCTGTCAAGAGGGGAGGCTCGGATTGATCAGAGAGGCCCGCGATTGGAATTCCCTGCCCGTCGTCCCTGAGCTCCAGTTCAAGAGTTCCTTGAACGAAGGCCGCGGTGAATTGAACTGCCGATGCGCGGGAGTGCTTGACGACGTTGTTGAGCGCTTCCTTGAAGATCAGGTGGACATTCCGCAGAACCCCGTCGGCGAGGACGATGGTTTTTTCTGCCACGTCGGTTTCAACAGTGTATTGAAGTGAATGCGCCTTGCACGTATCGGTCAGGTGCGCGCGTATCCTGAGCAGCAAGTCGCCCAGCGAATGGTGCTTCCTTGACATGGTCCAGACGATGTCGCCCAGGCCATCCGCCGACTCGGTGAGCAAATCCGAAATCTTGTCGAGGCGTTCCCTTCGCACGCGGGGATTGATCTTCACCGTACGGCGGAGTGAATCGAGGTAAATCAGAGCGCTGCTCAGGGTTGAAGCAATGTCGTCGTGGAGATCGCGTGCGATGCGTGCGCGTGTTGTTTCCCGATCAAGCCGCGAGCGCCTGACCATGATGATACGATCGTACCAAAGGTGCAGCACCGACAGGATGACGAGCACCGTCAGCAGCGGCAGGACCGTCGAGAGGAAGATCGGTTCATGCAGAAATATGACGATCTCGCCCCAGTAGGCGACCAGGACAGATCCATGCACAACGAACTGGCGCATCCGCCCCCAGGAATATCTCCTGTATGCGAAGAGGAGAGAGGCTGCCAGAAGAAGAAGGACGAGTGCAAACTTGACCATCTCTATCTGGGTGTCGCGGTCCAGCACAAATTGCCTCATGGATTTCGAAATGCGGGTGGAAGTTCCGGCCCATCCATCCTCTTCCCGCACATTCAAATGTTGTCCCGCCTGGACACCCCGCAACACCTTCCTCAGGCCGCTCGCAGGAAAATCGATGACGATATCGTAACGTTTCCGCACATCGGCGCCGAAGTGTACTTGCATTGAATTATGTGAACCGTAGCCGCTGCCCCCGTTGATTTCCCTGAACGCGAGAAGGGAATCCTTGATGCCCGCGCCGCCCTCCTTGAACAAGGTGACCTTGGCGCCGATGGCGTCCCTGTTGCTCCGTGTCCCTTCGACATCAAGGGTGAGAAAATTCCTGTCGTTGAGACTATTGATGAACAGTGTGCTCATCCCGTTGATGAAGACCGACGTATAGAGATCAATGTCGCCGTCATTGTCCAGATCGCCGATTGCGGTGCCGGTGGCATACGCGCTCAGATTTGCACCGAACTGATCCGTGGCCATCACGAATCTTCTGCCGCCGATGTTGTGATACAATACACTCTGCCCCACGCATGCCACGTAGAGATCGAGGAAGCCGTCATTGTCGAAATCGGCGAAGCTTGCCCCGTAGCTGAGCAAAGAATCAAGCCCCATCATCTCCTTCGTCCGGTCTGCAAACCTTCCGGTTCCATCATTGAGATACAGGCGGTTTGGCCTGCCGCGCTTTGTGATGAAAAGGTCCAGCGTGCCGTTGTTGTCCACATCCGCGAAGACAACCGCATTGTTCTTGGCGTACGACTCTCCGCCGATACCGGATTGCTCGGTGATGTCTTCGAACCTGATGCCTTTTCCGGGAGCCGACACGTTGCGATACAGCCGGTTTGGTTTTGACCAGTTTGCAACGCAGAGGTCCAGCTTGCCGTCGCCGTCGATATCACCAAACGATGCGCCCATGCCGCCGGCGTCGGAGCGCAGACCTGCCTCATCGGTAATGTCGATGAAATGCCCCGTGCCGTCGTTGTGGTAGAGCCGGTTGGTCGATTCTTCGTTCGTCACAAACAGGTCCACGTAACCATCGTTGTCAACATCTCCGAAGATCGCGCAGTTGGAGCGCTCGTTTTCGCCCGACGCCCTGTTCGGCTCATGGCTCACGTCGCGGAAAAACCCCTTGCCGTCGTTGAGGAAAAGTTTGTTGGAGGAGGCAAGGTAGCAAACGTAGAGATCGCGTGATCCGTTGTTATTCACATCAGCAACTGCCAGCCCGAGTGAAAGTTTTGGGACTCCGAGTGCATGCGAGTCTTCCGAGAGTCCTGTAACCCCTCGGAGAATTGCTTCATCAACGAACTGCAGGGTGCCCACGGCCTGCTTGCTGCCAGGGATGAGCTTGCTCTTGTTCATGTAGAGGCGGTTCGGGTCGTACAGACTGATTGCCATGACATCGGGTAATCCGTCGCCGTCAAGATCTTCGATCGCGACACCATACTCATCGTTGATCTCCTTGGCAATGAAGGCGATTTGTCTGGCCTCAAAACCGTAGGCGGGACTCTTCGGTTGGGCTGCAGGCTGTGCGGACATGCGAAGCACGAGGCCATTGCCGCCGATGATCCAGCCTTCGGAATCGGACGTCATCTGGATGTCCTTCAGGTCTGCTTCGGTGGGAGAGAAGGCGCTCTTCCAAACTGCCCCGTCGAAATGCACAATTACTCCGTGAGCTCCCACGCCCCAGAGCTCGCCCCTCGGGGTAAGCGAAAGGCGGACCACATCTTTCAGAAGCCCGGATGACGAGGTGGCTCGCCACGATGTCCTGTCCCAAACGAATGCCTTGTCATGCGCGAGAGCGCAGCCACGGCCGTCTTCGGTGAACCGGAGATCAATGATGTTGTGCGATGAAAGGTATCGCGTCCATTTTCCCTCGTCAATCCTGAAGACTTCTCCGTTGGAGCTCAGAAGCCATGCTTTCCTGTGAGGCTCGCCAAAAAGGCCGAAGATGGTGGATCGGATCGGCGGAAAGGGGACCATCTCCCATGATTTGCCGTTGAAGTACGCCAATTCGTTGGTCCCGGCGATCCATCCGGTTCCGTCGGGAAGGAAATGGATGGCGTCCACCATGTTTGCAAATGGATGCTCGATTCTCTCCCATGCTCTGCCGTTGAAATGATAGAGGTTCGATTGGAAGGAGTACAACACGTCAGCGGCCCAGATGTCGCGTAGGTTCCTGGCAAAGAGCGTATGGATATTGGCAATCGGCGGCTGCTTATCGAAAATTTTCCAGCTGCCGTTGCGATACTCCATCAGATATCGTTCTGCGATGAACCCGTTCTGCGGACCTGTCATCACGAGCGTGATGAGGCGGTTCTTCGTCGGATAGGATGCGATGTTCCATTGCAGCGTGGAATCGGGTGCTGTGAGCGGGTGATTGTTCTCATGCCGGATCGATTGCATGACGAATGCAGAGAGAATCGGGATCAGTACAGCAATCCCGGCGATTCTGAATCGTAGCCTGGTTCTCATGAGACCACCCTGAATGATGCGGTGCAGGAAGGAATAACGACACAAACTACAGGAAATCACATACAGAGGCAACCGGATCCCCCGTTGATAACGTCATCCGCTGAACCACTGCGCGGGCGCTCCGCATTTCTTGCCTTTCATGCGCTCATTTCTTACTTTCATTTGAATTCCAGCCTTTGGATCAATCTTGGCGCCCCCGGACATCGTTCATGCCGCGCTACACTCTCGAAGAGATACGCTCGAAATTCGCAAACGCGACGGATTTCAACGATATTTTCGATGCGTTTGAGGATGCCATCGCCCAGCGGGTGCAGGACGTGGAGTTGTATCGCCTCCTGTTCTGGAATCATTCGCTCGGTCCCGATGAGCTGTGTCTGTTTGGCGAGAAGCTTGCGAAGGAGTTCCCCGGGATTGCATACGATATCTTTATGTGGCTGGCAAGTGTCTTTGAAGTGACGTACTCATCGTACGACAACTTCGAGCTCGCCGTCCGCTACTACCGCAAGGCGGCAGAGGCAAGACCGAGCGCCCCCGATCCGTATCTCGATGCGTGCGACTGCTATGACCCCGATCTCAATATACCTCCGGTCGATGTGCTGTTGGAATTTCTTAAGAGCGGATTGGACCACGTCAGCAACAAGAAGGTCATCCTGAGCCGGCTCTCGCACCTGTATCACCTGATCGGCGACGAAGAGCAGAGCAGGTACTACCGAAATCTTGCTGAGCAGCTGGATCGGCCAAAGTCGAATGACCTCAACTGACCGCTCCTCTTCGCGCGGGATGCTCTATGTTGTGCTCGCGGTTTCGTTCTGGGGAGGTTCGGCGTCCCTCGCGAAATTCCTTTTTCAAACGCGCTACGACCCCCTGATCATCTCCCAAACCAGGTCGTCGCTTTCCTTCGTTCTCCTCGCTGCATATTTCCTCGTCGTCGACAGATCGGTTTTCAGGATCCGGCCGTCGGAAGTGTACAAGTTTGCTCTCATAGGCGTCATCGGCATCGCACTGACGAACTTCACTTATTACTTTACTGTGAGGGAATCGACTGTGGCGACCGCCATCCTGGTGCAGAACGTCGCGCCGGTTGTTGTCATGGTGTATGCCGTGGTGATCAGCAGGGAGGAGGAATTTACCGGCATCAAGCTCGTTTCGCTGCTGTTCGCATTGTGCGGGTGCTTCTTCGCGGTGAGCGGCGGATCGTGGACCGATATACGACTTGCTGGATGGGCGCTCGTGACTGCGCCGGCCTCCATGCTCACCTACGCGTTCATGCTCATCTTCTCGAAGCAACTACTCCGACATCATCAGGTCTGGACGCTGCTTCTGTGGGGACTGGGGTTTGCTGGATTCTTCTGGCTGTTCATCAATCCACCATGGGCAATCGCGGCGAAAGGGTACGGGCTGACCGATTGGGGAATCTTCTTTGGTTTCGCGATTGCTTCGATCCTTCTCCCGTATATTTTCTTTGCGAAGGGATTGCACATCCTTGAGGCGACGACAGCGG
>DATJQB010000033.1:0-2119 GCA_035506075.1 Bacteroidota bacterium
CTGAGCGACCTTCACCGCTTCTTCAATCGATTCCCCTTTCTCCATCCTGGAGAGAACGAAATTCGTGGTTGAGTTCAGCACTCCCGACACGCCGGTGATCAGGCAGCCCTTCAGTCCGGCGTTTGCGAGGTTGAAGAGAGGTGTCCCATCCATCACGGTCGATTCATGGAGAAATTTCACTCCGTGCGTTTTTGCCAATTCACTGAGCTCGCCATATGCAAAAGCTGCCGGGGCTTTGTTGGCGGTGACGACATGCTTGCCACGCTTGAGCGCTTCGCGGACGTGGGAAAGTGCAGGCTCGCCGCGGTCAGCAATTGAAAGAGTCGAGAGCTCGACGAGGACATCATACTCGAGCTGCTGGACCGCCTCAAGCGCCTTCAGATGTGTGAGCTCGAAATTTGTCCACGAAAATCTCCCCCCGTCCCGGATTTCCTGCAGTGCCTTGCGGCAATCGACGCCGTTGTAATTGACAAGTGATCCGCGTGCGTTCGTGATGATCCCTATGACAGTAAGATCCAATCCTGATAGTTGAGGATATCGTTTCCGGTCCACGAACAGGATTTCTGCTACTTTTTGTGCGACGTTTCCAAACCCGACGAACAATGCTTTCATGATGTGCTGCTCCGGATTCAAGTCAGTGCGATGCGATCTTCATAAGCTCATCGAGGAGGTGGCTCACCTCTTCGTCCGTATTGTACATTGAAATTCCAATTCTCGTCACCCCGCCGCGTTCAAGCAGCCCGAGGATCTCAATCGCCCTCACTGCGTAGAAGTGTCCGTCCCACGTGCAGAAGCCACGGTCTCCAAGCTGACCGCAAACATCCTCCGCCCTGCGTGAACCGAGGGTGAACGACACGGTTGGTGCACGCTGGCCATCACCGAACGGCGGACCATAGATGGATATCCCCGGGATGGAACGCAATCCGTCATACAGCGAAGCGGCGAGGGTTCGTTCGTGCCCGCCGATGAGGTCCATCGCTGAGACGATTCTTGATCGAAGGTCATTGCCCGAGCCGAATGACGCGAGATAATCGATCGCTGCGCGGATGCCGACGATCGCGGCGTGGTTGAGCGTCCCGGTTTCGATTCGGTACGGTGCCGACTGATCCTGCGTCCTGAGCCGATCGGGTTCGAGCGAATCGAGAAGCCCTTCCTTCGCATAGAGAATCCCGACATGCGGTCCATAGAACTTGTAGGCGGAGCAAATCAGGAAATCCACGCCGAGCAACCCGACGTCGATGGGGAAGTGGGGAGCATAATGGACCGCATCGACCATAAGAAGCGCTCCTGACCGCGACGTGAGTTCACGGGCAAGGGCAATGTTGTTCACAGTCCCCAGCGCATTGGACGCCATCCCGATGGCGAGCAAGCGAGTTTTCGGTCCGATCTTGGCACGCATGTCATCATAGTCAAGTGTTCCATCCCGTTTCAGAACCACCTCGCGGATGACGATACCGTGTTCCTTAAGGCCAAGCCATGGTCCTCGGTTTGCTTCGTGGTCGAGCTGCGTGATGAGGACCTCGTCGCCCGGCTTGAATGATCGGCGCAGGGCATGGCTCAGAGCGAAATTCAGGGTTGTCATGTTGGCTCCGAGCGAGATGCATTGCGGCCCGCGAGCGCCAAGATAGGTTGCGATGGCACTCCTCGTTTCGGCAAGAAGTTTGTCCGATTCCCGCGTCGTAACAAAACTTCCATGGGTGTTTGAGTTGCACGTCGTATAATATCCGGCGATCGCGTCAATGACTGCCTGAGGCACCTGTGTGCCGCCGGGGCCGTCAAAGTAGACAAGCGTGTGCCCGTTGTGAGTCCGGAGCAGCGACGGGAAATCGTTCCGACGCTGAGAGAATGCGCGGGGTGAGTGCTGAAGTGGATGCATCCTGGGAATTCCTCTGTAACGACGTGCCAACAGGAGTGATTGGATAACGAGTTGTCGATTTAGTTTCTTCTCGACGCGAGGGCCATAACATCATCTCTCGTCAAAGCCCTGTCAAAGATCCGGATGTCGTCAATCGAGCCTTCGTAGAGATTTGCAGGCGAAAGCGGGTTGTGCGGCCAATGTGTAGCACCCAATGTTATCTCCTGATCGCTTGGCTCAGTCGAGGTCCCAAGAATGCCTTTC
>DATJQB010000034.1:0-4919 GCA_035506075.1 Bacteroidota bacterium
TGTTCGGTCCGCCGCCGAGGATGATGACCTTCTTCCTGTCGCTGCGCACCGACTCATTCTCCTGATCGTACGTGGAGTAATGATAGGGCGTATGCGCCTCGAATTCCGCAGCGCATGTATCCACCGTTTTGTACACAGGGATGACGCCGAGCTCCTTCCGGAGCCGCCGGATTGCTTTTTCAGACGTCCCCCACAAGTGAGCAAGCTGCTGGTCGGAAAAGCCGTACTGCTTCGCCTTCAGCAGAACATCACGGGTGACGCGCGGAGGGATTCCCTTAATTTTCTGGTTTGTTTTCACGTGCCCGAAGTTCGCTATACTGCTTGATTTGGTCCGGCGTGAGAATTTGTTTCATCCGCATGTGGGCCTGGAGATGAATGAACCGAAGATCCGCCCGCAGCTTCCCGATATGCTCCAACTGCGTCCTGAGGACCTTCTCGGTGATCGTGCCTGACTCGAAGAGCTTTGAGAGCTCCTGCTCGGCCTGGACGATCTCGTCCCCTTTTGCGACGGCAGAACTTGACACGACTTTGTCGAGCGCTTCTGTCTTCTTGAGCTGATCGCGTGTGAGTCCAAGTTCAGTCTTCAAAGCGATCGCGTGCTTCGGGCCGGGATAGCCGTTGACTTCAGCAATCGTTGCGAGTCCCATGCCCATTCCCTTCAGCAACTCATCCTTGTCCGGCGGGACAACGGCCTGACATTCGAGGTACGGTGCCGCCATGGCTGAGATGAAGGCGGCGAGCACGAGACGGATCGAAATACTCTTCCACATGTCCAATCTCTCCCTCTTCTTCGAACAACTACGAAGGTTGCACGCTGTACGCATACAACTCCTCCTCAAAATCCACGATTTGCTTGAGATTATGCAGAAACCACGGATCGATTTTCGTCACGTTGTGTAGCTCTTCGATTGTCGCCCCGAGCTGAAACGCGTAGCGGATATAAAACACGTTGTTCGGCTTCGGCATCTTGAGCCTGTCCAGGGTCTTCTTCTTCCACTCATCCCGTTTCGACTCCGGCAGAGAGCGGACATCGACCACATCCTTCCCATCGGAGCCGAGTCCGAATCTTCCCTGCTCCAGCGAGCGAAGCGCTTTCTGAAATGCTTCCTTGAACGTGCGTCCGATCGCCATCGCCTCGCCGACAGACTTCATCTGGACGCCGAGCGTGTCGTCCACCCCCTTGAACTTCTCAAAATCCCACCTCGGGATTTTCACGACACAATAATCGATTGTCGGTTCGAACGAAGCCGGTGTTTCTTTCGTGATGTCGTTTGGAATCTCATCGAGCGTGTATCCCACGGCAAGCCGTGCGGCGATTTTTGCGATCGGGAATCCCGTTGCTTTCGACGCGAGCGCCGAGGAACGGGAAACACGCGGGTTCATTTCGATCACTGTCATTCTTCCGTCGGCGGGATTGATTGCAAACTGGATGTTCGATCCGCCGGTCTCCACGCCAATCTGACGGATGATGCGGATGGCAGCATCCCGCATCACCTGGTACTCCTTGTCTGTCAGCGTCTGAGCGGGAGCGACGGTGATGGAATCGCCGGTATGCACTCCCATCGGATCAAAGTTTTCGATCGAGCAGATGATGACGACATTGTCCTTGAGATCGCGCATCACCTCAAGTTCATATTCCTTCCACCCGATCACCGACTCTTCCACGAGAACCTGATGGATGGGACTGCTCGTCAGCCCGTGCTCGACCTTTTCACGGAACTCCTCGAGGTTGTACGCTGTGCCGCCTCCGGTACCACCGAGCGTGAACGACGGGCGAATAATGATGGGCAGGCCGATCTCCTCGGCAACGTGCATTGCCTCGGAAAGAGTGTGGACAAAACGACCGCGCGGCGTCTGAAGTCCGATTTCGCGCATCGCCGCCTGGAACAACTCACGATCCTCAGCCTTCTTGATCGCCTCGAGTTTTGCTCCGATAAGCTCGACGCCGTATTTTTTCAATACACCGCTCTCCGCCAACGCCACGGCGGTATTCAGCGCCGTCTGACCACCCATCGTGGGCAGGATGACATCCGGACGTTCCTTTTCAATGATCTTCTCCACGACTGCGGGAGTGATCGGCTCGACGTAGGTCGCGTCGGCAAGATCCGGGTCTGTCATGATCGTCGCCGGATTGCTGTTGATCAGAAGCACGCGATATCCCTCTTCCCTCAGGACCTTGCAGGCCTGAGTCCCGGAGTAATCAAATTCGCATGCTTGGCCAATAACGATGGGACCGGAACCGATAATCAGGATGGACTTGATGTCACTTCGTCTGGGCAAATTCGGATTTCACTCGTTCTAAAGTGGAAGCTTGGACAGCGTGGGCTCTAATATATCATTCTAATGGTTCGTAATCAACACGAACGTCGATCTCCCCTGCACACATTTTCGAATCTTGTTCGTCCGGCTGCCCGGCAGGGATCTCAACGAACCAAAACCATTTTCTTTGTCTCCACCGGACTGCCCGAGATCATGAGGCGGTAATAATAGACACCGGAAGGCAGAACCTTCCCCTCCTCCGACTTGCCGTCGAAAGCAACAGCCTGGCGACCGGCGGCAAAATTCTGATCCTTTACGATCACCCTGACAACCGCTCCCAGGTCGTTGAAGAGCTCGATACGGACCTGCGAACTTTTTGGGAGATCCAAAGGAATGACTGTCGACGGGTTAAATGGATTTGGATAGTTCTGATAGAGCTCGTATGCCTGCGGCAATTCGGTCACTTTCCCGACACCAACCATCGTCCCCGAGACGCTTTTGATGATCCAATTGTTCGGGTCGAGTTGAAATGCGGTCGGCATTTTCGGAAGCGAAAAGACAAACACCTGGCTTGCAGCGTTATTCGTGACGACAACAGTCGTGTCGAGCCCCGTTCCTGTAAACCTGAAATCGACAGGCATCTGGAAAAACATCGGATTGCTCGTGCCCGTTGTCTGCGTGAGCGAGACCCGGACAGTGTACGGAGGTCCGTTCTGCGTCGTTCCCCACTGATATCGATAGGTCGGATAATACTCGCCGTAGATCCATTCGTTGAAGAAATATCCGAGCGGCTTCCCGGAGACGGACTCGCAGACAGACTGGAAATCCTCGGTCGAGGCAGTACCAAAACGGAATCGCGGATCTCCGGCATACGACTTCATCGATTTGAAAAATGCGGAGTCACCAATCACATGTCGCAGCATGTGAAGCACGCTGCCCCCTTTGTGATAGACGAGGACAGTATTGAACACGTTGCCAACCGTCGAAGTGTCGCGCACATAGACGGAGCCGGCAGGCCCGCCCACGATGCCCGGAAAGATATGATTGAGCACCTCATCATTGTACGCGCTGAGGCCGTACATGCGTTCCCGGTACAGCGCAACACAATAGGTCGCGAATCCTTCGTTCAACCAGATGTGCGGCCACGTTCGCGTCGTAATCATGTCGCCAAACCATTGGTGCGACATTTCATGCGCAAGCAGACTTTCGTCGAAGCTGCCCACAGACGTCATGGTTTGGTGCTCCATCCCTCCTCCCCAACCAAACTGGGAGTGACCATACTTTTCCTTGATGAATGGGTAGAGCCCAAAGAGATCGGAATAAATCCGGAGCATCGAGAGCGTGACTCCCATCGAGCTCGTCGCGGATACGATGTTCGGAGTTCCCTGCGGGACAGTGGACGGAAGCGCATAATCGAGCACAAGCATCGAATCGGTCGACGTGTATTTGAACCAGCCGGAAGTCTCGGCAAAATCTGTGACAGCGATTGACACCAGGTACGTTGCGATTGGATAACGGTGCTGCCATTTGTACGTTTTCGTACCGTTGCCGTTGTCGATAACGGCCACGAGTTTGCCTTCGGAGCCAACCTTGAACTGCGCATCGCATGTGATCCACACATCGACCGAATCAGCCTTGTCTCCCTGAGTGTCCTTGCACGGCCACCAGTCTTTTGCACCGTACGGTTCGCTCAATGACCAGACCCATGGAGTAATAGATCCGGGTGCAGTTGAAAATGCGAAGCTGCCGAATCCTGAACTCCCGGGAATTCCATGATAGTAAACGACGACAGTGAAATATTCACCGGGATTGTAGCCGCGATCGAGCGGCACGGTGAAGAAGGAAGCTTGCTGCACAACTCCCGCGGCACGCTTGCCTCCGGCAAAGACCGAATCGACCTTCATTGTATTCATGAGGTCAAACGTCGCGAACGAGAGATTGTTGGCAAGACTCTTCGCAACCATTGTCACCGCTCCGCCGAGATTCTGCGGAGATGTCTTCAGCGTCAGATCGAGCTTGTAGTAGGTGACGTCGTATCCCTCTTGTCCCGGGGTCAGCACTCCGGCGACCTTCGAAAGCCGCTCGGCCCTCGCGAGCTCCTGCGCTTCGAACTGATCCCTGCGGACGTCTTTCATCTCCTGACCGAGCAGGCTCTGTGCGACGAATGCGATGAGGATGATGAATGGCGAGAGGCGTGGGGAAGAAGACCTGTCCGTGAAGATCATGTTCAGTGTCCTTCACCTCGTAACATTCTGAAGACGTGAAGCAAACCAGGCAGGATTGCGTCGAGCGATTCATCGACTGCTTTCTTCGATCCCGGGAGATTGACAAAAATCGTTGATCCGCGGAGTCCGGCAATTCCTCTTGAGAGCATCGCCAGCGGAGTCCGTTGTTGACCATGGGCTCTCGATGCTTCCACGACACCCGGGATTTCTTTTTCAATCACGTGACGCATTGCCTCGGGAGTGACGTCCCTGCTGCTGAGCCCGGTCCCCCCCGTTGTCATGACGAGATTGAGTTCCAAATCATCGGCGAATCGCACGAGTGCCTTCTCGATTCCCTCCTGATCATCCGGGACCACTGTTGTTTCCACAACTTCAATATTCTTTTCCCGCAAACGCTCTGCAATTCTCGCCCCCGATGTGTCGGTCCTCCTGCCT
>DATJQB010000035.1:0-13715 GCA_035506075.1 Bacteroidota bacterium
ACCGGGCGAATGCCGTGCGTGAGTTGGGAGCGTATGCGCAGGCTATACCGGAATACACGAAGGCCCTGGCTCAGTTCCCCACGAATGCAGACATCTACTATTATCGCGGACTCTCGTACCAGAACGTCGGGAAGATGGACGATGCTGTCGATGACTACAACCAGGCGATCAGGCTCAATCCTTACCGCACCGAGGCATATGTGAACCGGGGATCGATCTATGCCGAGGCGAAGCAGTATGATAAGGCGTTCAAGGATTTCGATGATGCACTTCGGCTGAATCCCGATGATCCTGATGTGTACTTCAATCGCGGGGCCGTGTACCGCGCCGAAGGAAAGTTCGATGATGCGCTGACGGATTTTTCCCAATCGCTGCTTCTCGACCCTTCGAATGCGAAGACGCTGAACTTCCGTGGAATGACGTACTTCAGCAAAGGGAATTTTGACAGCGCCATCCAGGATTACGAGAAAGCAATCAACAGGGAGCCGGCCAACCCCTTCCTCTATAATAACCGTGGGGCCGCATTCTATCAGAAACGCGAGTTCGAAAGAGCGTTGGGTGATTATAACACGGCTCTTTCCTTTGCCCCTTCAAACCCGGAAGCGTTGACGAACCGTGCCTTCGTTTACTGTGCGATGGGGAAGCTCGACGCGGCCCGGGGTGACATATCCGCCCTGCGAAACCTTGGCGCCTGGATCGACCCGCGCCTGATCGAAATGACGGATCGTTCGAAGTAACAGCAGGATCTCTCAACCACTATCGACGGAGCAGAAAAAGAATGAAGATACAGTTCCTCGGCGCAGCGCAAACCGTTACCGGATCAATGCATCTCGTTACGGTCAACGGCAGCAGGATCCTTCTGGATTGTGGACTGTTTCAGGGCAAACGCGCTGAGGCGTTCGAACGCAACAAGACACTCCCCTTCGACGCTTCGACAATAGACGCCGTCGTGCTCTCTCATGCCCATATCGATCACGCCGGCAATCTTCCAAACCTTGTCAAGAGCGGCTTCAAAGGGCCGATCTACACCACGAGCGCCACGCGTGATCTCAGCAAAGTGATGTTGTTCGACAGCGCCTACCTGCAGGAACGGGACGTGGAGTTTGTGAACAAACAACACAAAAAGAGGAATGAACCGCTGGTCGAATCATTATATTCGACGGACGATGTCGAGCAGACCGTCGCCCAGATGTCCTCCGTTTTGTATGAGACGAGCACAGAGATTGCCGACGGCGTTTCAATAACCTTCGCCGATGCAGGACACGTCCTCGGCTCCGCAGTCACGAGAATCGAAGCGAAGGAAGGGGGACGGACGGCCATCCTGGGGTTCTCGGGTGATCTTGGACGGAAGAATATGCCCATCCTCAAGGATCCGGAATCCATCGGGCCGGTGGACGTCTGGATATCCGAGAGCACGTACGGCGGGAGAATTCACGAACCGATCGTCGGGATGGAGCAGCGGCTCATGGAGGTGATCGGAAGGACGCTCGACAGAAAAGGGAAAATAATCGTCCCGGCGTTCAGTGTTGGCAAGACACAGGAGTTCCTCTACGTTCTTTTCAAGCTGAACGATGAGGGGAAGCTGCCTTCGATTCCGATTTTCGTCGACAGTCCGCTCTCTGTGAATACGACCGAAGTCTTCAAGATGCATCCGGAATGCTTTGACAAGGAGACAATGGCGTACATCGTGCATCATGAAGATCCGTTTGGTTTTGGACGATTGAAATTCATCCGGAGTGTGGAGGAATCCAAGAAATTGAACGACATCGACGAGCCGTGTATGATCATCGCAGCGTCGGGGATGTGCGAAGGCGGAAGAATACTCCATCACCTCGCAAACAACATCACGAATCCAAAGCATACGATCCTCGTCATAGGGTTCATGGCCGAGCATACGCTGGGCAGGAAGATTGTCGAACGTCAGCCGCAGGTGAGAATCTACGGCGACCTGTATCCGCTCAAATCTGAGGTTGCGATCCTGAACTCATTCTCGGCCCACGCAGGACAGGATGATCTTGTCAGTTACGCTGAATCCCTGGACAAATCAAGGGTGAAGCAAACATTCCTTGTCCACGGCGAAGTTGCCCAGGCACAAGTGCTATCCGACAAGCTGAAGGCGTCCGGATTTGCATCGGTCTCCATTCCTGCACGAGGCGATAGCGCAGAGATAGCTCTATGAAAATACTCGTAACCGGCGGGAGCGGGATGGTGGGGCGGTACGTTGTCGATGAGTTGGCTTTATCACATGACGTCGTGAATCTGGACGTCAAACGTCCTCACCGGGCTGACATTCCGTTTCTTGAAGTGGATCTCCTGAATCCGGCTGCCGCAAGGGATTCGGTCAAGGGATTCGACGTGGTCGTTCATCTTGCCGGAATTCCTCATCCTCTGAACGATCCCCCGGAAAAAGTCTTCCGGACGAACACCGTGGGGACATTCAACACGCTCGAGGCATGTGCGCTGAACGGTGTTCGCAGGTTCATTTTTGTCTCGAGCGAGTCGGTGCTCGGGTTCGCTTTCTCTGTGACCCGGATGTGGCCGGAATATCTCCCCATGGATGAGCTCCACCCTCAACGCCCGCAGGATCCCTACGGCATGAGCAAAGTCGCATGCGAAAGCCTCTGTCTCGGCTTCACGCGAAGGACAGGCATGCAGACAATTTGCCTGAGGCCTCCGTGGATCTGGGTGCCGGAAGAAAACGAGATGAAAATGTACCGGCATCTTCGGGCAGAGTATACGCAGTGGTCAAAAAACCTCTGGGCATATATTCACGTCAACGATGTTGCGCGGGCAATTCGGCAATGCGTGGAGTCCGATTCCCTGCCTCCTCATGATGCGTACTTCATCTGTTCGCCGCAGACGTGGGTCGAGCGGCCGAGCGTTGAACTCGCGTCAGAGTTCTATCCCGAGACCGTGTCCATCGCAGCGGGGATGGCCGGCAATGGTTCTCTTCTCTCGTGCGAAAAGGCGCGGAAGGCATTTGGATTCGCCCCACGGCTCACATGGCGGGATATCCTTGTCGATTGAGTCCCCGGCGGGGGCTCACCTCGGAATGTCCATCGCGTTCTGAGTCGGAGATCAGTCTGTGAATTGCACATCTTGCAGGTGGAGAAAATGACCAAACCCATTCTCATTGATACGGACACAGGCGTCGACGATGCGATGGCGTTGATCCTCGCGTTTCGATCGCCGGAACTTTCGGTCAAGGCCGTCACGACTGTGGCAGGCAACGTCGAAGTGGAGAAGTGCACCAGAAACGTCCACCTTGTTCTGGACCTCCTGCAGTTGAAGGATCGCCCAATCGTTGCCCAGGGATCCGCGCACCCATTGAGCAGGCCGCTTTTCGTAGCCTCAGAAGTCCACGGGGCAGACGGGCTCGGCGGACTTTCGAAATCGCTGCCGAAGCCGGCTGCGTACAAGAGGGGGAATGGGGTGAGCACAATCCTGGATTTTTGCCGCACATACGGTTCAAAGGGAACCATCGTCGCCATCGGCCCGATGACGAATCTCGCCCGTGCGTTGCGAAAGGACAAGCACACGTTTCGTGCGATTGGTCGTGTTGTTACCATGGGTGGAGCGTTTCGCGTCCCGGGCAACACCGGTCCCGTGGCGGAGTTCAACTATTTCGTCGACCCCGAAGCGGCGCACGAAGTACTCAACTCGGGAATCCCCGTGACAGTCATCCCCCTCGATGTGACACATCAGGTTGTGCTGATGAGAAAGGAAATGGAATACCGCGCCGCCCGGCGTGCAAGCCCGGCTGCGCTCGCAGTGCTCGGCATGACGAAGGATTACATGCTGTATCATCTCGAGACCCAGGGGTTCAATGGAGGATACGTGCACGATCCGATGGCAGTCGCTGTGGCTGCGTACCCGGGATTGGTAAAGACACGGCGGACATTCGTCGACGTCGAATCGAAAGGGGAGTTCACACGAGGCATGACGGTGACGGATTTTTCTGAACGCCGGTCCGGTACCATCGGCCGCGTCAGCGTGGCGTTGACGGTGGAACGTGATCGATTCCTCAGACTCTTTCACGATAGAATATGGAAGTGACGGGCAGACAGGCTCGAACCCATAGGCTATTGGCCATTCTTCTTCAGCACTGCTTCGGCTGCGGGATGCATCGCACTGCTGTTGCTCTCCTTCTGTTGCCGGCTGCCGTGGCGCTGGCGCAGGAACCTCTCCGCTTTTCATTTTCCCGCCCACAGGATAGCCTCCGCGTGTCGTCGTTGAGTTTCGATCGCGTTCTGAATACCTATACATGGAACGGGAATATCTTCTTCGACAGGGATTTCAACGGCGTCGAGGTGCTCTTTCGCCAGCTTCTCCGCTCACGCCTCATCCGGACTGACCAGCAGTCTGATCAAAACGAGTATTCGGACAGCCTCATCGTCGGAACACAGATCGCGGCCGATTGGCGGCTGCGGGCCCAGCAGGTCTCCTCGGTTTTGTCCGATAATATGGCGGTCGATTTGACGAGGCTCGGCCAGCATCAGTTTCTTGTCGGTGTCCGCGCAAATCCACAACCCGCGATTGTGCTCGGTGCTTTGGCGGGCTACGAGATCGATGCCCAGCAGTCTGAAACTGACAGGGGGTTTTCGTACCAGGCAACGGCACAGGCCGAGGGGCTGCGGTTCGAAGAATTTCGCGGTACACTGAGGGGAGATTGGTCGCAATCACTGCTTACCCGGCGACGTCCGGAGTCGGCTAACCTCGACGTTTCTGTCGAGCGTGACTTCGGCGAAGAAGGGCGCAATCTCATCCTGTTTTCGTTCGATCACCTTCGCAGGGAATTCTACACAGCGGCCGATCCCGATGTTCAGCGGGTGTACGGTGTAGCCGACAATATCTTCAGACGCGACGCCTCTTCGTACGAGATTTCCGATGCGCTCGAGTATCGGCCGACAGACAGAATGCAGCTCCTGTTCCGCGGAGGCATGCTGAGCAGGACCATCGACAGGGGACTCAGGTACAAGGTCCTCTCGGTAAGCTCCAATCCTCTCCTTGACACACGTATCCAGGAAACGCAGCTCTACGGGGAAGCTGGCGCTTCGTACCAACCGGCCTACTGGCTCGGTCTCGATGTCAACCTGTCGTACCGCGAACGGGAGGAGAGGCACCAGGTGACCGAATCGGATGGAGTGCCGAGCGCCATCTTCGAACGCCAGCAACGGTCGGAGCAGAGGCTGGAGAATATCGCCGGGAGAACGAGTCTCTCTTCGCAAATACGCGCGTTGCTTTCCGAATCAGATCAGTTGAACTTTGCTGGATCAGCAAGTATCTTACGCTACGACACGCCGGACAGCACGAACCTGGATGAGCGTGACGAACTTCTTGTGACAGTCGGAGTGCAGGAAGTACACCAGTTCAGCAGCCGCCTGAGCCTGAGTCTGGCAGCGGACGTTTCGCTGAACCACCTTGTGTACCTTAAGAGTGCACAAAGCGCGAACAACAACTGGAATCGCGTGATCAGGTTTTCCCCGAGTGTCACGTACGCACCTTCGGGAGACTTCAGGACTGTCAACCAGGCCGAAGTGCTCGGGAACTATACGGTCTATGATTTTGAGGACCAGGGAGCTCTCACGCGAAGCTTCTCGTTTCGACAAGCTTCCTGGCTCGACTCATCATCTGTCCGTCTATCGCAACTTCTGATCGCTGCGTTCGTCGGAGAAGTACGGGTCTATGAACGCGGGATCCTCCTGTGGAGCGCCTTCAAGGAGCGGCCGCAGGACTATTTTGTTGAGCGGACGTACTGGCCGCGACTCAACTACGTCGCTGCGCGTGATCTGACGCTCGGACTCGGATTCAGGTACTTCAGCCAGGATCGCTACACCTATCAATCCGGCGTTCGATCGTTTCTGCAGGAACTGGAGTCGTCGGGCCCGACTGTCACATTGTCGTGGTATGGAACCGGATTCCAGCGAGTCGTGTTGGAAGGATGGAATGAGACGCAACGGCAAAATGGACAGGTGATCAGGACGATTCCAAATCTCTCTCTGAAACTGAACTACTCACTCTGATGAAAAAACCTCCCCGTCGACCGCAGGCGCGCAAGGCTTCTCCGTCGCGCCGGGAAGTGCAGGCACAGACCTTTACGTTCGAGTGCTTCGCTGATCCGAAAGAGATACGGAAAGTGGAGCCGTTCCTGCAGGAAATCAACAGCGCCGCCCGCCTCGATGATGGAACGTACTACAGGCTCCTTGTCGCCGGTACGGAGGCGGTCAATAATGGAATTCTTCACGGCAACAAGAGCGACCCGCGGAAGAAAGTGTCGGTCGTCTGCACGGTGAATTCCGACGAACTTGTCTTCCGGGTCCATGACCAGGGCAGGGGATTCAAGCCGGAAGATGTGCCGGATCCGCTGGAGGAGAAAAATCTTCTCAAGACGAGCGGCAGAGGAATCTTCCTCATGCGGTCGCTCATGGACAAGGTTTCTTTCAAAGTGACAAAGGAGGGGACTGAGGTCGAGCTTGTCATCGATCTCAAGCATCTGAGTTGACATTCGTCAATGGAGTACAAAGAAAAAGCCCGGAAGCTTCATGCCTCCGGGCTTTTTTGTTGATCTCTTGATCGCGGAACGGCCGCTAGTGCAGATCGGTGGTTCCGAACATCCTCTCGTAATCCTTCAATGCATCGGCGGGGAGAACGGGGAGTCCATTTTGCATCGAGATCTTTCCCAGCGGAGCGGCGATGCCGGGGATCTGGGAGACATCGACAAGCGGGATGCTCATGCTGAACTTCGCGTTCATCACCTTGATGTATTCGTTCGCCACAATGCCGTAGCCTCGTGAAGAGGGATGAACTCCGTCAAGGCTGAACAATCCGCCTTCGATGTACGCCGTCGTATACGTCTCTCCGGCAAGCGCATAGCCGTTTGCAGCGACGTTGTTGAAGAACGAATAGAAGTCCACAACTGCAGCACCATTCGCAGCCGCCACACTCGCAATGGTCGAATTGAAGGCGCTGATGGCTGCACTGCAGGCACTCTGCTCGGTGGCGTCCAGAACGAGCGCGTTCGGCCACGGGTTCTGCGGGTGCAATCCGAACGGCTGCGTCGTGTCGATACCGAGAGCGTGAACGACTGAATAAGGGATGCCGTTTGCACGGTAGAAGATGCCTGTCGGCTGACCGATGTACCCCGCGTACGTGATCCCGACGAGCGTGATAAGCGGTGGGTTCGCTTCGGTTAACGTTGTCGATCCCGATGCGACCCCCGATTCTCCGGCCTTCTGGTAATACAGCTTGAGTCCGAGTGCGCCGATCTTCGCGGCAATCTCCGGTCCAACCGTGTTGAAGAACGGGATCGCCTTCACGTCGGGGATATTTCCCACGACGAGCTTCACGTTCGGCAGCGATGCCTTGATCGAAGTGATTGCCTGCGTATAGAGGGCGGTGAAGATTGCCGTCGACGTCGGAGCTGCGGGAGATGTTCCGCCGCTCGTTGCGTAGCCGAGCACGTCGTTTGCGCCGAGCCAGAATGTCATCAGGTCAGGTTTCAGTGAGACGGCCTGCTTGTAGACGTTCTTCATTGTCGGGAATGCGCTGGTCCAGCGAAGGATGACATCGCGTCCGAGCGGTGCAGCCTGGTACGTGCCGGTGGTGTCCATGAACCCGGCAAGCGGGATTCCTGGAATGCCGAGGTTGTCGTACGGACGGGCAAGCGCCATGTTCGTCGGAGCTCCGGCAGCAAGACCCTTCGGTCCGATCACGGGTCCGGTGAGGCTGACGATCTCATAGCGCGATGCTTTGCCGGTTGCATCCGGTGTTCCGGGATCAGAATAGTACGGTTGTTCAAAGCTGCCGAGTGACGCTCCTGCTTTCGAGAGCTGCTGAGCGATCTGGTTCGGATAGCTGTATACCTGGGCCGACTGGTACAATCCGGCGGATTGGTATCCTGCAGTCAGACTGTTACCGACCGCGACATATTTCGTGATCGTCGAGCCGCCGAGCGACGGCACAGGTCCGTTCGGTGCAGAATCGCTGCAACCGATCAGGCACAGCGCTGCAAGCACGGCCGCGATCAGGGCGAATTTCATCATGAATTTCATAAAGGCTCCTTGGTTACGTTCAGTGTCTGTCGTTCAGTCTCTCGTCAGAAAGCATACCCGAGATCCAGGGCAATCAGGTTCGCCGTTGAATTGTACGTGCCGTCGAAGTTGACAGCGGTGCCAACCGCGTGGCGCTGGTCGAACTTGATAAACATGTACGCAAGGTCAACCTTCAGGCTCTTCGTAAGAGCATAGCCGACGCCGACACTGACTTCGTTTCGGTTCGCATCGGGGAGGAGGGGCTCGACATACATCGTCGGAGCCGGGCTGTGATCATACAGGTAACCGGCACGCAGCTGCCAGTCTCCCATGGTGTATTCGCCGCCGACCCGAATGAGATAGGTATCCGTATAGTCCTTCGGAGACACCTCGACCGAGTTGTCTTTCTTGAACGTAAGAGCAAGTTCTTTGTACGACGACCATCCGACAAACTGGTAATCCGCTTCGAGGGTAAGGTTTTTCACCCCGCCGTAGGAAATTCCGAAAAATCCCGTCGCGGGCAGCGTAAGAGATGAGGACACATCTCCGGCCGGATAGACGCTGCGCATGGGATCGAATGATGCCGTCCCGTTGGCGTCAATTTTCACTTTGCTGCGATAGGATGCGCCGATTGAGAAATCGCCCGACAGCATGTATTGCGCACCCACGTTCCACCCGATACCCGTGCCGTTTGCTTCGACAGAAACATTTGCGTGAGGATCGAACGGGTCGCTGAGGACGCTCTTCAGCGTCACTTTGCCGGTGACGTAGTTCATGCCCGCCCCGAGTGAGAATTTGTCGGTCAGACGGTAGGCAAGTGTGGGGGTGAAGAAAAACGTCTGAAGATCCACCTTCGTCGAGATGAATCTGCCGGACCAGTTCGACGGCCACTCGGTGCCGAGACCGTAAGGGTTGTTCACCCCGACGCCGGCCACCAGGTCATCTGTGATCTGAACCGATGCATAGACGTTTATTGGATTAAACGTCTGGCTCACCATGTCCGTTTTCTGATTCGTATTGAGTTGATCAGGGCCGTAAAATGATGTCTTCGGCATGATGAGGGTTGCGCCGACATACACCTGAACGCCCTTTGCGTAGGCAAGTCCTGCTGGATTGAAGTACATCGCTGAGAGATCCGAAGCTCTGGCAGCAAATGCGCCGCCCTGACCCATGGCTCTCGCTCCGTGTTCATTCAGTTGAAAGCCACCGCTGAAAGCAGCGGTAAGTGGGATTAAGACCAAGAGTGCGGCGGCTGCAAGTAAAATCGTCGCTCGTCTCAAGTTCTCCTCCTTCCTCAAGAAGTTGTTTTTTTCACGGTGATTTAGGTGGGTGTGATTTTTCACGTTGTAAGAATAGAGAATCAGAAATTCAATTGCAATATCCAATTTCTCGCTTCCAAGTCCCCAAAAACGAAGAAGTCCCGGTGGCAGACACCGGGACTTCAAGAGACTTGCAGAACTTTGCAGCAACTATATGTTTAACTTGGCGATATTCGCCTTGACATCTGCTGCTGATTTATTCAACGCTGCCTGCTCTTCGGCGGTAAGCTTGATCTGAATAATCTCTTCCATTCCCTTCTTGCCAATCTTGATAGGGACTCCTACCACCACGTCACTCATACCATACTCTCCCTGCAGCCAGACCGCGCACGGAAGAATACGCTTCTTGTCTTTCACGATGGCCTCGACCATCTGGACTGCAGATGCGGAAGGAGCGTAATAAGCGCTTCCGGTCTTGAGGAAGTTCACGATCTCGATGCCGCCGTCGCGTGTCCGCTTTACAAGGCGGTCAATCGTCGCCTGGTCCATGATGTCGGGAAGCGGAATGCCTGCCACGGTGGAGTAGCGGGGAAGCGGTACCATTGAATCCCCGTGTCCGCCCAGCACGAAAGCGCTCACGTCCTCCACTGATACGTTCAGTTCCATCGAAATGAAGGTGCGGAATCGGGCAGAGTCAAGTACTCCCGCCATGCCGATCACACGATGTCTCGGGAATCCGCTGACCTTCCAGGCGACATAGGTCATCACATCAAGCGGATTCGACACAATGATGAGAATCGAATTGGGAGATTTTGCCACCGCCTGCTCGGTGACGGACTTCACGATGCCGGCGTTCGTCGCCTGGAGGTCGTCACGGCTCATGCCGGGTTTGCGTGCAATGCCGGCAGTGATTACGACAATGTCGGAATTCGCTGTGGCATCGTAGGAGTTCGTGCCGATCACGCGCGTGTCGGTTCCCTCCACCGGGGCAGCTTCGTACATGTCAAGTCCTTTGCCCTGCGGCATCCCTTCAATAACATCGATCAACACAACTTCATTGGCAAGTTCCTTGTCGGCAAGACGCTGGGCTGCTGTGGCGCCAACGTTGCCAGCACCGATGACAGTGATTTTCATAAACCTCTCCTCAAGTAGGAAGATGGAGATTAGAGTGATTAGTACGGATCAGGAATCGACGGCAGGGAGAGAACAAAAAAAGCCTCCCCGCGCGCGGAGAGGCTTTTTGGATACAAAACACCTTAGGCTGCAGGAGGATACACGCTCACGCGTTGCTTTGTCTTGCCAAAACGCTCGAACTTCACGACTCCATCGACAAGAGCGAACAAGGTATCGTCGCTGCCGATCCCGACGTTCGTTCCGGGGTGCATTTTTGTGCCGCGCTGACGCACGATGATACTGCCGGCAGAAACAACCTCGCCGCCGAAGCGCTTGACACCCAATCGCTGGGCATTACTGTCGCGACCGTTGCGCGAACTTCCACCACCTTTTTTATGAGCCATACATTCTCCAGCTTAAACCTGGCAGTCCAGGCGATTAAGATACTTTTGTAATTTCAATTTCGGTATACTGCTGGCGGTGGCCGCGAAGAACCTTGTAGCCTTTCCGCTTCTTCTTCTTGAACACTGTCACCTTGTCGTCCTTGACGTGACTCAGAACCTTCGCCTCGATCATCGCGCCTGAAATATACGGCGTTCCGAGCTTGGTCTTGCTGTCGTCTCCCACCAGAAGGACTTTGTCGAAGGTTACTTTTGAACCGACCTTCGTTTCCAGTAATGGAACGAGCACTTTGTCCGACTGTGCGACTTTGTATTGCTGGCCAGCGATTTCGACTACGGCAAACATTGACTACCTCAATTGCGTTGCGTGTGAATGAATTTGGACTCTCAATGTACCTAAAACACAAAAAAAAGTCAATCAGTTTTTCGCGTGTTTTTGGGTGGAAATGAGTTTGGATTCCAGTTCTGAGAAGCGCCTCAGGAAATCCTGCCGGAACGCGGCTTTCTCGGAACGAGGGAGCAGGCTCACCTCGATCGCATCCGTCAGCAACCGTTTGACGAGCAAAGCATCCCAGCCGAAATGAGTGCTGCTGACAAGGAATTCGTCGGTCAAAGTCGTATTGAAGAGTGGGGGATCATCGCTGTTCAGTGTCACTCTTAGTCCGTGCGCGAGAAGCCGCGGTAGACTGTGCTCCTGTAATGACCGGAATACTCCAAGACAGATATTGCTTGTCGGACAGACTTCGAGCGGAAGCTGTGAGTCCTTGAGATAATCCATGAGCTTCGGATCCTCGATGCATCGGACGCCATGCCCGATCCGTACGGGACGTGCAATTTCGATGGCATTCCAGATACTTTTTGGTCCGTCTGTCTCGCCCGCGTGGATGACGCAGGGGATACCAGCAGCCTGAATGGTCTCGAATGCCCGCCTGAACTTGGATGGGGGATTCCCAATCTCGGGACCGCCGAGTCCCTGGGCGATGATCCCATCCCCATACCGATCCACCACAAACTGGGCTACTGTCAAAGCCGATTCTGCTGAGCGCTCACGGGGAATGTCGACTATGACGCCCATCCGCACTCCCAGTTCCCGTTCAGCCCAGGCCCTTGCCCTGTTGACGGCATCAAGCTGTGTATGCATGTCGAGCTGGCAGTTCAGAAGCTGGTTGTAGGGAGTGAACGTCACCTCACTGTACAGAATGTTCTGATCAGCCTGCCCAGCAAGGAACTCCCGAGTGATGAGCTCAATGTCGTCGGGTGTTCTCAGGCAGCTCGAGATCGCCATGTAGATTTCAATGAAATGGCTGAAGTCGCGGAATCTGTACCACTCGCGCAGCCCTTCGATGGTATCGGCGGGAAGGGCGATATGGTGAATGTTCGCAAGCTTGAGGAACGTCGCAGGTCGGACCGAGCCTTCCAGGTGAACATGGAGCTCAACCTTCGGCATCGTGCGGATGAATTCTTCGAAGTCGGTCATGTGTGAGTGAATCGGAATATGGTTGAACGATGGATTTGTGCCGACTGCCCGGGGATGACGCCGTTCCAGTCGGAACGACCCGGGCGGCAGGCTGTCTTTTGTCGCAATCAGTCCTTGTGACGGAGGATCCTGAGCGCGTTCAGTACAACGACAAGCGTTGCACCGTCGTCGGCAAGAATTGCCAGCCACAGACTGGTCCACCCGAACACCGCGAGCGTGAGGAAGACGCACTTCGTGAGCAAAGCGATCGAGATGTTCTGCCAGATAATCCGTTGTGAGAGTTTCCCCAGCCGGACGGCATGCGGGATCTTGTCAATGCTGTCGCCAAGCAGAACGACATCGCCGGTTTCCAAAGCGATGTCGGAGCCGGCTCCCCCCATCACAATGCCGACATCGGCTGCAGCCAGAGCCGGGGCATCGTTGATCCCGTCGCCGACCATCCCGACTGCGCCGAATTTCTTTCGCAAGTCTTCAATCGCATTCAGCTTCCCCTCCGGGAGCAGCTCGGCCCTCACATCGGTGATGCCGAGTTGATTGGAGACTGCACCTGCCGTTGCGTTGTTGTCGCCGGTGAGAAGGGCGACGTGCCCAATCCCCAGAGCGTGCAGAGCAGTGACGGTTCCCTTTCCTTCTTCTCGGACTTCGTCGGAGATGGCGATGAGGCCAATCACGTCTGCACCGTTTGAAAGCATGACGACCGTTCGACCGTTCTTTTCGAGTGCCGCGAGCCGCTCCTCCACACGCGGCGAGCAGACGCCGAGTTCTTCCATGAGAAGGTGGTTGCCGACAATGTACGATTGTCCGTCCACCTTCACTCTTATTCCTTTTCCTGTAATCGACGAGAAATCTGTGACAGGAATGTCTTCAAGGCGAATGCCCATTGCACCGGCCTTTCGCACGAGAGCGTCGGCGAGATGATGTTCGGAGTGAACCTCACCGGCCGCAGCGATGCGGAGGATGTCGCGTGGTGCAAGTGAGTTCAGCGGCACAATGTCGGTCACCGTTGCCCGGCCATGTGTCATCGTCCCGGTTTTGTCGAATGCGATGGTTCGTATCGATGCGAGGGCTTCGAGGTGCCGGCCTCCCTTGATGAGGATTCCGTTTCTTGCCGCGTTCGTAATCGCACTCGCAAGCGTGACAGGCGTCGAAATCACGAGCGCGCATGGACAGGCGATCACAAGCAGGACGAGCGACCTGTAAAACCATTCACTGAACAACGCACCGGCCAGGAGTGTGGGAAGTACCGCCACTCCAATGGCGAGGAGAAACACCGCGGGTGTGTAGATCCGTGCAAAACGCTCGATCGCGGATTGGCTCGACGCTTTCTGGCTTTGAGCTTTCTCGACAAGATGGATGACCCTCGCGATTGTTGAATCAGACGAAGGCTTCAAGACCTGCAGATACAGAACGCCGAGTTGATTGAACGTTCCGGCAA
>DATJQB010000036.1:0-5912 GCA_035506075.1 Bacteroidota bacterium
ACCAAGCATGGAGAGCGCCGTGACGGTGAGTCCAAGAAGGATCGTGAAATGATCCTTCAACCTGGGTTTGGACAGCCGCACCACCGAGGCGAGAATGACCGCGATCACGGAAGCGCGAATTCCGAAAATAAACGAGGCAGCCCGGGGAAGAGAGCCGTAGGTCGAATAGAGTACCGCCAACAGCAGCGAGATCGTTGCGGCGGGAAGAATAAAACAAGCGCCGCTGACGACGAGCCCCTTCCAGCCGCCCCGGACGTACCCGATGTGAGCGGCCATTTCTGTGGAGTTGGGCCCGGGAATCAGGTTCGTCGCGCCCAGGAGGTCAAGAAAATCCTCATGGCTCATCCACCCGCGTCGTTTGACGATCTCCTCTTCCATCAACGCAATGTGCGCAGCCGGTCCGCCGAACGAAATCGTCCCGAGCTTCAGGAAGAGAAGCGCAAGTTCCTTCACGCTGACGTTCCTTGCGCAGCGGTGGCATGGTTGCTTTCACCCCGCAGCCAATCAAGAGACCATCTCCCGCCGCCGACGAGCAGGAGGCAGATCAGTCCCAGCAGCATGCATCCGTCGACGCGTGCCTCGTGAGCGGTTTTCCAGAAGCCCTGGCTGAACAGCATCGGGACCTTTGTTGTCGCGATTGCCACAAGAATGTTGATCGTGAGCGGAACGGCGGAGAGACGCGTGAACAGGCCGACGATAAGGAGGGCGCCGAAAATTATCTCAACAGCACCGACAAACGGCGCCATGATCTCCGGCGCGGGAATGCCGATCTTGATGAATCGTCCAACACCGAGCGCGTCCTGGAACAGAAATTTCTGAATTCCCTCGGAAAGAAAAACAGAGCCAACCATCAGTCGAACAAGAAACACCGGGGCAGTATCCCATGGCGTCTTCATCATTTTCCTCCAAGGTGCGGTGTGAAGAATCCGAGGTCGTAGATGCCGAGCGTCTTTTCGAGGTCGGCAACTTTGTCGACATATTTCTCGAACCCGTCTTCCCCGAACAGGTCGTGCTCCTTGTCCTCGAATTGCTCCCCGAGCGCATCGTACTCGTTCTGTGAAACAAGTCGCCGGAAGGCGGGAAACAGGACCGTATCTTCGCGCGCTTCATGAGGATTGTACATCCTCACAAACTGACGGATGTACCCGCTCGTTTTCGCCCGCACCCCGGGATCAGCAAGAGCCTTTTGAGTAGCGTTAACCCTGATGAAGTCGGTCAGCGTTCTGCCGCGCTGATGCTGCGTGCGCAACACGGCAACGAGCTCGGTAAGCTTCTTCGCCTTTTCGAAGCGGGGAAAAAGAAAATCCTCTTCCAGCTTTTCGTGATAGTCTTCGATGAAATCGCGTATGATCGAAGCGCTCCCGAGCAGGGTCTCGGGGGGGAAGTCCTTCTTCCGCGTCAGCCTGTCGTCGATCTCGTTGTACACGAGGAGGACGCGCTTGAGAATGCCGTGCTCCCTCATCAGATCTTCCGCGGGGGAGACCTTGTCATTGTCTTCGCCCGCGGGTGAAACAAGCGTATGGCTGCGGGCGAGTGCTGTGCCGGCGAACGAGGCGCTTCCCACAAGAATCCCGGCTGTTCTGAGAAACGATCGACGCGAGTTGTCTGGGGTATCGGACATATGGTCCATTCCTTTCCTCTGGCTGACGCTGCCAATGGAGTTGGCGGGCAGCCGCCTATGCGTTGACGACTTTTTGCAGGCGCACGTTCTTGTTCCGCAAGTCGATTCCCCCTTCGAGGATCGATTTGAGATTGGCGAGATAAAACGTCCATCCAGTCATGCAGCCGAGATGGTAATGGGTTCTGGAGGCGTCATCGAGCGGAATATTCTCCTGTGTCAGCTCAACAACGGTCTCATCGGCGTCGAGTTTGATCGTGACGGTGACAACACATGATCCGGCGAATGTAAAACGAAGCCGGTCGGTGCCATTCACTTCGAGGATCGTTCCCTTTTCGACAACGCTGTCATCGTATCCGTGCCACAGCCAGCGATAGGTATCGCCCGCGGCGATGCGATCGATGTCTCCTCGCTGTGTCGAGTCAGGCTTTGAAAATTCCGCCATGCGCAGGAACCAACGCTCAAGACCACGGCGGGTGCACCAGGCGGCGTAAATATCGTGATGGCTCGCGTTGATATTGATGCGAGTCGAAAACCTGCTCCAATCGTATGGGGGCACGTGAACTCCTCTGGATGTGCGGAGAGCCGGTAGGACAATCTCGGGGCTCATGCTGCGTGTGTGTGCAGAAGATCCTACCATAGGAAAACCACTTGCCCGGGCGATGCGTTCCCGCGAACATCCAGCGTGTCGCATGGCTTGCGGTCCTGTGCGCCTGCGACAGTTGCGAACGACCTCCGCCCGCGACGGTGACATGACGGGCATCCACGCCTCCATCCCGGCGGGCGGACAGGCTTTGCCGCGCCAGACAAAGGCCGGGGAACCTTCGGCGGCACGATGCCGTTGAACAACATATCCGTTTTTCCCCGCCCCGACAAAGAGGTTTCTCGGTATTCTCATACAAACAACTCAACGGAGGCTCTTGTGAAAACAAAGCTCGTGTTGTTCACGGCAGTTGTTGCATTTGCGGTGCTTGCAGGCAACGCGGTTGCGCAGCAAAAAAAGAAACCCGCAAAGAAGATGCCCAGCCAGGAAGAAATGATGAAGCGATGGGAGGAATCCATGACCCCCGGCGAGGCGCACAAGAAGCTGGAACCGATGGTGGGCACCTTCGACGCTGAAGTGAAAATGTGGATGAACGGTCCTTCGGGCGAGCCGACGACCTCCAGGGGAACGTCGCTGAACTCTCTCGTGCTCGGCGGCCGGTACGTCCAGCAGGAATTCACCGGAGAGATGATGAACCAGCCGTTCAACGGCATCGGGTACACCGGCTACGACAATTTCAACAAGAAGTACACAAGCTTCTGGATCGATAACATGAGCACGGCGATGTCCACGATGGACGGGTCCATCGACAAGGAGGGAGCAACCTTCACGATGTGGGGAAAGATGGACGAGCCGATGACGGGCGAGAGGGGAAAGAAAGTAAAATATGTTACGCGGATCATCGACGCCGACAAGCACGTGTTCGAAGTCTACGATGTCACCGCGTACGGCGACAAGAAACCCACAATGCAAATCACGTACACACGGAAGAAATCGTAATCGGCGAAGCTGCAATCTCCCGGGCCCGGTGTTCAAGCCGGGCCTTGACATATCAGTATAGATCAACCACCGTCCTCAAGGGGGGAATCCGAATGAAACAGATCACAAGTGCATTGATTGTCACAGCAGCCGTCGTCCTTGGTTGCTCGACGGCGCGCACGCAGACGTCGCAAAAACCGACCGTCGCGTCCGAGCGTCCGAAGATCGCATTTCTCGCCGGGACGTTCTCAACGGTTGTTTCAATCCCCCCCTCACCCCCGATGCCCAAAGGCATGTCAGCCAAAGGGACCTCAACTGTCGGCTGGATCCTTGATTCCACATTCCTTTCCATCGACGACCAGAACTCGCTGTTCGGCCGATACAAGGCGCATGGAGTTCTCGGGTTCGATGCGCAGGAGGGACAATTCGTGCTGACGATGTACAACAACTTTGGCGACCATCCGAGCTATCACGGCTCATTTGTTGGTGACACCCTCGTCCTGCTGGCAAAAATTCCCTCCCCCCGCGGCACCTTCGAGCAGAAGCTCCAGTGGTACAAAGAAGGGAATGCCGTGAAGTTGAAAATCCAAAACGATATGGGGAAGGGATTCATGCCGGTGATGGAACAGGTCGCGACGCGCACCAATTGATGTCAAAGCGATCAGCGTTCGGCCTTGAGCGACAAGCTTCGGCTGATCGCTGAGAGCCATCGGCCTCCAGCTATCGGCTTAAGCGATAACCGGAGGAGAGCCGACAGCCCCTGCGATTGCATCCTCCCTGAAAAACCACCACATTGGCGGAACAATACCATTCCGCCACCGTATCCTTCTTTACACTCAAGCAGGAACAATGTCTTATTTCGACAAACATCCCAACCAATTCAGACTCGTCTTCGGTCTCCTCACGGGATACCTGCTGATTCTCGCTGCCGTGACCGTGTATCAGATTGCCAGCCGCCCGACGGACGAAAACCTGTTCACGAATCCTCAATCCAATCTCTACGTCGTTGAGAACATCCCCACCATCGGAAAGATGGGAAAGGATGAATCGGGAGGGAAGGGAATTCTTGTCGGCGACCTTGTCATCAGCATGAACCGGAAGCCGGTGTCGGATACCATTGATGCGCGGCGCGCACTCGCCGGGATTCCCGATACGGCTGTTGAGTGCGTCGTCTACCGGTCCGGCTCGCAAAAAAGAATTCCGTTCATCGTGCAGCGGCGTTACCTCACCCCGGCGTACGTGAAAGATATCGGTCCGACAGCGCAGGTCATTGTCGTCACGGCGGGCGGCGCCTCGGACAGGGCGGGGATGAAGGTCGGGGACCTGATTCTCCGGATCAACGGGAAGAGTTTCAAGAACTCGAGTGAAGCGGACCAGATTCTTGCAGAAGGACAGGTGGGCAAGGATCTAGTGTATGATGTCATGCGTGACGGCGAGATCCTGTCGCTTCACGTCACAATCGCCGCGATCGGCGTCCCGTTTCCCCTGCTCGTCTCGACGTTCAGCGGAATCATGTTCTTCTGCGCCGGCATCTTCTTTGGCCTGGTTCGCCCCCGCTTTATCGGGGCGCGGCTGAACGGACTTTCGTTCATCGCCTTCGGCTACTTCATCACCGTCTTTCTCATCCGCCGCGGCTACTCGCCGGCATCGTTCGACAGGATCCGCGATCTGACGATGGTCGTTACCGTGTTCCTCGCTGTGCCGCTGACAATCCACGTCTCCCATTATTTTCCAAAAGAGCGCCCCGATCTCCTCGCGCGAAAATGGATTCGTCGCATCCCGTACGTGTTTACGATCCTCGGGATTGTAGCCACAGTCACCATGGGCAACCCCGGCTTTTTCGGGTCGCTCATCGTCATGGTGCTGTACGCCATCGTCATCACGATCATGTATCGCAAGCAGGCAAGCCCGGAATACAAACGCCTCATCCGCGTGATGAAAAACGCATCGACGGTCGCCGGCATCGGCTCCGGGCTTCTTGGATTTTATCTCTTCTATAACCTGGGCTCCAGTCAGGATGTGGGATACGTCATGCTTCCCCTTATCCTTGTTCCGCTGTCGCACCTGTACTCGACCGGGCGTTACAGGTTGATGGGGCTTGACCTGCGCATTCGACGGAACGTGCAATACATCCTTGTCACATCGTTGTGGATTGCCGTCCTGGCTGCGCTCGCATTCAGAATATTGTTCTGGCTGCAGGGGGCGACGCTCCCGATCCCGAACATTCAACTGACGGCAACGTCCATCGAAGTGCTTGATGCACCGCTGCAGCCCGATCAGCGGATCTGGCTTGAAAAGGGAATCCTGATGCTTCTGTCGGTCGTGGTGGTGTTCGTCTGCTGGAGGATCGCACGGCGCGGACAAAACCTGATCGATACACTGTACTATCGGTCACGGTACGACTACAGAAGAGCTGCAAACGAGCTTGCGGAAGTCATGGCGACGAAGTTCAGCATGGTCGACCTCGCGCGCGGGACGGTCGAGAAACTCTCCGGACTCCTGCAGCTGAAGAGAGTCGGAGTCTTGTTCTTCCGCGACCAATCGGCCTGCTGCTGCCAGGAGGTGTACGGATTTGACGGCGGCGAGTGGGGAGAGTTCTGCGTCCGCAACGGCAGGGAGCTGACGGAGGCGATGCAGAGTCTCGAGGGGGAGACGAGCACCGAATCGCTTCCGGAAACGATACGAACGGAGTTCCGGAAGCACGGATTTCTCTACGTCACGACAATCAGGTCGAAGGAGAAACTTGTCGGCGCGTTGCTTGTCGGGGAGAAA
>DATJQB010000037.1:0-2097 GCA_035506075.1 Bacteroidota bacterium
TTCCCCTTCGTGCCTCCCCTCCGCCGCGTGGTGCCGATGCCGGCAAGCGGGAGATGCTCCCTCATCGTTTCATGCCGCAAAGCCGCAGTCAGCAAGTCCGCCGTACTTCAGCCCTCGCCTGATCCAGAAACTGTGCGAGGCGACTGCACGATTGGAGTGAACGCACCATTCGGGCACGTCTTAACACATTTGAGACAGCCCGTGCATTCTTCCGGTTTTTTCAGCTTCGCGTGCTTGTGAACGAAAAGGTTGATTTTTCCGATCACCCTCTTGTGGCAGCGTTCCACACATTTCCAGCACGCTTCACAAGAATGTTTATCGAATAGTACGAAGGGGGTTGCATCGCGGTTGGCGCGGGTCGGGCGGGCTCGCATGGCTCTTGTTCCTCTTACGATATCTGATTCGTCATCTGTCAGAGGATACGGAGAACAGCGGGCAGGAGACGATAACATTTGTTAAGAAATGGTCGTCAGATCTTTCGACGAATCCGGCTCAACGAAACGGGGGTGATGCCGAGATACGACGCTATGTAGTGTTGCGGGACACGCTGGATGATTCTCGGATCACGCTTCAGAAGGTCGAGATATCTCTGGCGGGGGTTGTTGCGAAGATAGGAGAGAAACAACCTGGAATAGTGTGTAAAGCGGCGAAACGCGAGCTCAAGCATGGCATCCTTGAGTGACGGCACATCTCTCATGAGGGCGTCGAAACCTTCCCGTTGCAGCACAAGGAGCGTCGAAGGCTCCACACTCCGTATGCTGACGGTGCTCGGTCGCGAGGTCACGAAGCTCTCAATCGATGCAACGACTTCATGCTCAAAGAAGAACTGGGTGCTAATGTCCTTTCCACGTTCGTTAAAGGATGTCCGCAGGCACCCTTCCATGATGAACAGCACCTTTCGCGCAATTTCCCCTTCCCTCAGCAGCGTTGCGTTCTTCTTGACGCGGAGCACTGTAAACCAACGCCTGTACTTCTTCCAGAGAACCCGCTTGCCGTTCAGGGGACGTTTGAAGGCCTCCTCGATGAACCTGTCGAGTTCTTCAGGTGGTGGATCGTCGTTCTTTTGCATCTGATCCGCTGTCGAGATGGTGTGACGTGCCGCGTTCGTCCACCTGCACGCGTTTCTTGAAGAGTTCAGGCAAGGATCGCCACAATCGTTTCCTGCATCGGCAGTCCCGTCACGATCGCTTCTTTTGATTTCGTGATGTACATGTCGATCTCGCTCCGCACGCCGAACTTTCCCGTCAGGTAAATGCCTGGTTCGATGGAGAAGGATGTTCTCGGGATAATCCGTCGTTCGTCTCTTGTTTCAAGATTGTCGATATTGGCGCCGTTGCCGTGGATTTCCTCGCCGATGGAGTGGCCGGTCCGGTGAACGAAGTACTGGTCGTATCCTTTTTCTTTGAAGTAATTGCGCGCGGCGTCGTCGATCTCGTAGCCGCAGATGCTTCTTCCGTCCTTGAACGCGTCCTGCACAAATCTGATCGCTGCGTTTCTTCCCCCCTTGACGATTTCGAAGATCTTCGTATACTCGTCGGGCACCGTCGCGCCAATATAGCCAGTCCATGTGATGTCGCCGTACACGGACCGCGGCTTGTTCTTCTTCGCCCAAAGGTCCAGCAGCACGAAATCTCCTTTGTGGAGCGGGCTGTGGATCTCTTTCGTCGGTTCATAGTGGGGATTGGCGCTGTTCGCGTTCACCGAGCAATTCGGATCGCTCTCGGTGATCAGATCGCGCTTCGCGAACTCCGAAAGCATACTCTGCTGCACATCGTACTCAGTTGTCGGCGTGCCGGCGTTGATGCGCTCCCTTATGAATCCAAAGGTGACATCGACAATTTCACGCAGGTGCTTTGCCGTCGCCATGTTGTCTGCCGCCTGCTCGTCGTCCCACGTGGACTCGAAACGAGAGACGAGGTTTGCCGATGAGACCACGGCGAAACCGAGCGAGCGGACCAGCTCAAGCGTACCTCCGTCGACGTTCGAGACGTACGGAATGTTGTTCATCGGGGAATATTCCATTGCGATCGTCTTCGCGCTTCCCACGATCTTCCTGATCCCTTCGCGCAGCGACTGCCAGCTGACGTACATCGTCTT